>JAKDNC010000630.1 GCA_030452025.1 Nocardioides sp.
CGAAGAGGGGCGCGAACGCGCCATTCTCGAGCACCTCCTGCGTACGGCGGTCGCGAACCGCGCACTCACTCCGGAGCGCTGGTCGACCGCAGTGGAATCGCGCAGCCCACGGGTGAAGCGGGCCAGGATCTCGACCAGGAAGTCGGGCACTTCCGCGGCGAGGTGGGCCTCCTGGCGGATCACCGAGATCTCGTCGTCGAGCTCGACCGGGTAGTGGGTGCGAATCTCGGCCCCGAACCGGTCCTGCAGCGGGGTGATGATCCGGCCACGGTTGGTGTAATCCTCCGGGTTGGCACTGGCTACGACGAGTACGTCGAGTGGCAGCCGCAGCACGTAGCCACGGACCTGGATGTCGCGCTCCTCCATCACGTTGAGCATCGCGACCTGGATCCGCTCGGCGAGGTCGGGGAGCTCGTTGATGGCCACGATTCCGCGATGGGAACGCGGGATCAGCCCGAAGTGGATCGTCTCCGGGTCGCCCAGGCTGCGGCCTTCGGCGACCTTCATCGGGTCGACGTCGCCAATCAGGTCAGCGACCGAGGTGTCGGGGGTGGCCAGCTTCTCGGCGTACCTCTCGTCGCGGTGGCGCCAGGCCACCGGGAGGTCATCGCCGAGCTCGCTCGCGCGGCGGAGCGACCCCGGGGTGATCGGCTCGTAGGGGTGCTCGGCAAGCTCGGACCCCTCGATCACGGGGGTCCACTCATCGAGCAGACCGACCATGGTCCGCAGCAGGCGGGTCTTGCCCTGGCCGCGCTCACCGAGGAGGACGATGTCGTGGCCGGCGATCAGGGCGCGCTCGAACTGCGGGATGACGGTGGACTCGAAGCCGTGCAGCCCGGGCCACGGATCCACACCATCGCCCAGCTTGGCGAGCAGATTGTCGCGGATCTCTTGGCGCAGTTCCTTGATTTCGTGTCCGGATGCGCGGAGCTTGCCGAGGGTGTTGATGTCAGGAACTGAGGTCACGCCCTTCACGCTAGCGCCGCAAAGCAACCGGTGGGTTCGAAGTCTTGAGGATTTCTTGAGGATCTCCTGATGGTTTGCAGCGTTCCTCCTTGAACTTGGCCGCGCATGATTCTGGTTGTCCGAAGCAAACCGACCAGCCGGGCTGGCCGCGAATCAGAAGGAACATCATGAAGCGCTCCACCACCCAGAACCGCCGCAAGCACTCCGTCAAGCTGCTCGCCTCGGCCGCCCTGGTTCTCGGCGCCGCCGGCGTCGCCGGCCTCGGCACCTACGGCTCGTTCACCTCCAGCACCAGCGCCAGCACCGCTGTCGGCACCGGCACGGTCCAGCTCGACATGAGCGGCCAGGCCACCCGCGGCCTCGATGTCGCCGTGACCAAGATGGTCCCCGGCGACATCGCCCAGCGCGCCGTCCAGCTCACCCGCAGCTCGACCTCGGACGCTTTCGGCGCGATCACGCTGACCAGCACCACCACCAACGACAACCTGCTCAAGTCCGGCACGAACGGCCTCAAGCTCCAGGTCGACGCGTGCGACACCGCCTGGATCAAGCAGGCGAACAACCAGCTCAGCTGCAGCGGCACCACCACCCCGGTCCTGGCCACCGGAAGCGTGACCCAAGCCAACGCCAGTCTCCCCAAGGCTCTCGAGACCCTGAACGGAAGCACCAGCGTCGCCAACCTGCGGATCCAGCTGTCGCTGCCCGAGGCTGCCGACAACACCTACCAGGGCCTGGAGAACACGGTGAAGTTCGACTTCACCGCCACCCAGCGCGCCGGCAAGGCCGTCTGACCCTCGGGTCAACAACGCAGTGATCTGACGCACCAGCCCGAGAACGACCTGACCAGCACCGGAGGGAGAAGACGATGACGATGCACCAGCTGCGCACTGCGGCGGTCCGCACCGGCAGCATCCTGCTCACCCTGGTGCTGGTCGGGTCGGTTCTGGCCTTCGCGCTGATCGCGCTGGGGCCACACGTGTTCGGCTACCGCACCTCCACGATGCTGACCGGAAGCATGGAGCCCGGTATCAAGCCCGGCGACGTCGTCCTCACCGCACCCCGTCCCGCCGAGGACGTCAAGGTGGGCGACGTGATCAGCTATCACATCCCCGTCGAGGACCACCGGGTCGAGACGCACCGGATCGTCGAGGTCAAGCACACCAAGGGCGGTAAGATCGCCGTCCGGACAAGAGGGGACGCCAATGACGGCAACGACCCGTGGGTGGCCGTTCTCGACGGTGACACCGTCTGGGAGATGCAGTTCACCGTTCCCTACGTCGGACAGGTCATCCGCGCACTGCGCACGCCGTTCGCCCAGAAGTATCTCTTCTGGGGCGCCCTCGGGCTCTGCCTCGTGGTCGGCATGGGCATGATCTGGGGTCGACGCGAGACCGAGGACGACTACGACACGGCCTTGGACACGATCGCCGACGAGCTGGACCCGTCCTACGCCTTGACCTTCGCCCGCAACTGGCTGGAGCTCGCGCCGCTGCGGATCACCCGCACCCTCTCCGCCGTCGAGACCCGGGACGCGGAAGCC
>JAKDNC010000631.1 GCA_030452025.1 Nocardioides sp.
GGAATCGACCAGGCACTGCGACACCACGACGGCCGCGGCGGGAGTGCGGACCTGCTGTCCCGGGTCGAGTTCCGCTGGGGTGATCCTTGCCGGATCCCCGGACAGGTGCAGGGATCAGCGAACCCGGCTCGAGAGATCGCCGCATTCGCCCGCGACGTCTTCGCGTCGGCCCGCGCGGGCGACTGTGCTGCGCAGCAGATCTGCGAAACGGCGGGCGCCGAGCTTGCCCACTCGGTGGCCACCGCCGCGCAGCGCGCACGGGTCCGCCCCCCGGTCACCATCGCCGCCACCGGCGGACTGCTCAACGCCGGCGCCGTGCTCACCGACGCACTGGACCGGAACCTCGCGAAGCTGCTCCCCGGAGCCACCCGGCAACCGGCGTCGGGGGACGCACTGGCCGGAGGACACCTGATGGCCGTCCATCCCGACCTTCCGCACCACCACCTGCTCCCCGAGGGCAGCCCAGGAGGAGACGACCGATGACCACCGAACCACAGCCGGACGACGAGCTCGCCGCGCTGGAGACCGAGACCTCACGACCGGGCGTCCGGTTGGAGCTCCTCGGCACCGACGAGCTGATCGCCGCCCAGCTCGCGTGCGACCGCGGGGTCTCGGATGCGGTCGAGGCGGCGGCCGACCAGATCGCCGCGGCGCTGGAGACGGTCGTGGACCGCTTGCGGTCCGGCGGTCGGATGCTCTATCTCGGAGCGGGCACGCCCGGGCGGCTGGCGGTCCTCGACGCCGCCGAGTGCGTGCCCACCTTCGGCGTGGGCACGGAAACCGTCGATGCCCTGATCGCCGGCGGCGACACCGCCCTCACCCGGGCCGTCGAGGGAGCCGAGGACGACGGCGACGGCGGTGCCGACGACGTCCGCAACGCTGCGGTCGGAGGCAACGACGTGGTGGTGGGGATCAGCGCGTCCGGACGGACGCCCTACGTCCTGGGTGCGGTCGCGGCGGCCCATGCCGCTGGCGCCACCACCGTCGGCATCACCAACAACGCCGGGAGCCGCCTCGCGGCCGCTGTGGACCACCCGATCGAGACGCTGACCGGGCCGGAGTTCGTCACCGGGTCCACGCGGCTCAAGGCGGGAACCGCACAGAAGCGGGTGCTCAACATGCTCTCGACCATCGCGATGATCCAGCTCGGAAAAGTGCACGGCACGCTGATGGTGGACGTGGTCGCCACCAACGAGAAGTTGCGGGTCCGCAGCATGCGGATCGTCACCGAGGCCACCGGCGCCGAAACCGAGCAGGCCAGCCGGGCCCTGACCGATGCCGGCGGGAACGCCAAGACCGCGATCGCGGCCATTCTCCTCCAGATTCCTGCGGCCGACGCAGCCGCCCGCCTCGCCGCGTCCGCTGGCCAACTGGGACGCGTCCTGGAGGAGTCATGATCATCGTCGGGTTGATGACCGGGACATCCGCCGACGCGCTCGACATCGCGACGGTGGACTTCACCCTGGGCGACGGAGACTGCGGCGAGGAGCTCCAGCTGGAGCTGCTGGACCATCGTGAGGTCGGCTTTCCCGACGACCTCGGGCGCGACCTCCTCCGGCTGCTGGATCCCCACCCTGTTCCGCTGAGCCTGGTCGCCGAGGTCGACAGCCGTCTGGGGAAGCTCTGCGCCCAGGAGGTCGGCCTGGTTCTCGCCGAGACCGGCGTCGAGTGCGACCTTGTCGTCTCGCACGGCCAGACCGTGCAGCATCTCCTGGTCGACGCACAGGTGCGAGGAACGCTACAGATCGGTCAACCTGCCTGGATCGCCGAAGAGACCGGTTGTCCGGTGCTCTCCGACGTCCGGTCCCGGGACGTGGCCGCGGGAGGACAAGGTGCCCCGCTGGCCAGCATGCTCGACCAGCTCCTGCTCGCCGGATCCCCGGAGCCGACCGCCGCTCTGAACCTCGGCGGGATCGCGAACCTCACCGTCGTCGCTCCCGGCGTCGAGCCGCTGGCCTACGACACCGGCCCCGCCAACGCTCTGATCGACGTGATGGCACGCCGGATCACCGGCGAACCGCGTGCCATCGACCAGGACGGCGCGATGGCGGCCGCAGGTCACATCGACGACGACCTTCTCGACCACCTGCTCGCCGAGCCGTACTATCAGCGCCGGTCCCCCAAGTCGACGGGCAAGGAGCTGTTCCACGCGGCATACCTGGACCGGGCGCTGGCCGCCCGTCCCGGGCTCGACGCCTACGACATCATCGCCACCCTGACCCGACTGAGCGCCGAGACGGTGGCCGCAGAGTGTCGCCGGCACCGGGTGACCCGGGTGGTCGCATCCGGTGGTGGGACCCACAATCCGATGCTGATGGCCGACCTGGGCCGTTCCCTCGGCAGCGGCGTCGTCCTGGAGGAGACCGCGAGCCTGGGGCTGCCCGGGGACGCCAAGGAAGCGGTCCTGATGGCACTGATCGGGTGGCTCTCCTGGCACGGGCTGCCCGCAACGATTCCCAGCGCCACGGGCGCCTCGCGGGGCACCCCGGCCGGTCGGATCACGCC
>JAKDNC010000632.1 GCA_030452025.1 Nocardioides sp.
GCCACCCTGCTCGGCAGCCTGGCCGCAGCCTCTGGGGTCGCGCTCACCGCCACGGCCGGGTGGCTGATCGCGCGCAGTGCCGAGCAACCACCGATCCTGATGCTGACCGTCGCGATCGTCGGCGTCCGGGCGTTCGGGCTGGCGCGTCCCGCCTTCGGGTACGCCGAGCGCCTCCTCTCCCACGATCTGGCACTGAGGACGCTGGCCGAGCGCCGTGCGGTGATCTACGACCGGCTCGTGCCGCTGGTCCCCGCGCGCATCGGGCGCCGCGGCGATGTGCTCGCCGGGATCGTTGACGACGTGGATGCCCACCTCGATGACCGTCTCCGGGTCCGCCTCCCGGTGGCCACCTGGTTGGGTGTCAGCGCGCTCTCCGGTGCCTGCGCGTGGATTGTGCTGCCCCGCGCGGCCCCAGTCGTGCTGGCCGTCGCGCTCGGAGGCGGGCTCGCCTCGTTCCTCGCCGGCTGGGCCGGCGGACGTCGCCACGAGGCGAGGTTCGTGGCCGCCCGGGGCGAGGTCAGCCGCCGCACCACCGATCTCGTCTCCTCGGCGAGACAGCTCGTCCTGTGGCAGTCCGACGACTCCGCCCTAGACGACATCGACGAGGCGGGTCTCAGGCTCGCCCGGGCCAGTGACGGATCGATCGGATCGACCGCAGCCGGTCGCGCGATGGCGCTGCTGGCGGCGGGGCTGGGCGTCGTGGCCACCGCGGTCCTGGGTGCACCGGCCCTGGCCGACGACACGGTGAGCGGTCCGATGCTGGCGTTGCTCCTCCTGTTGCCACTGGCGCTGGCCGACGTCATCCTGCCGCTGGCAGATGCCGGCTCCCTGCGGGTGCGTACCGCAGCTGCGGAGACCCGGGTGCGGGACCTGACAGCGACCACACCGGCGGTGCTCGACCCCGCCACCGCTGCCGAGCTGCCGACGGGCCCGCACGCGCTCCGGCTCACCAACGCCACCTCATCGTGGACCGGCGACCGGAGGGACCTCGACGCGATCTCGCTCGAGCTCGCACCTGGTCGCCACGTCGGCGTCATCGGACCCTCCGGCTCGGGAAAGTCCACGCTGGCCGCGGTCCTGCTCAAGCTGCTTCCCCTCACCGAGGGTGACTACCGGATCAACGAGACCGACGTCGCCGACCTCGCCGCCGACGACGTACGACGGGTGGTGGGCCTGCTCGACGACGATCCGTACCTGTTCGGGTCGACCCTGGTGGAGAACGTCCGCCTGGCCAATCCTGACGCCGGGGACGTCGAGGTGGAGCTCGCGCTGCGGGCAGCGCATCTCGGGGCCTGGCTCGACGCGCTGCCGCGCGGGCTGCACACCCGGATCGGCGACGGTGGCGACGCTGTCTCCGGTGGGGAACGTGCCCGGATCGGGCTGGCCCGGGCCGTCCTCGCGGGTCGTCACGTGCTGGTCCTCGACGAGCCCACCGCGCATCTGGACACCGCCACCGCTCACGCGCTCACCCGTGACCTGCTCACCGCGAGCGCGGACCGGACCCTGGTCTGGATCACCCACGACACCGTGGGGATGGATCGGATGGACGAAGTCGTGGAGCTCGGAAACGCACTCCGCCCCGCCGCGCTGGGCACGGCGGGGCGGATCGTCAGTGACGAGGGATGATCAGAGCCACTTGACCCAGCGGACGTTGCTGACGGTGACGCCGTAGCGGCCGAACCTGGGGACCAGCACACGGAAGTAGTGCTTGCGCCCGTTGTGGGGCACGTGGATCTTGATGCGGTAGTTCGCCTTGCGGTTGGTCTTGCCCTGGTGGACCTTGTGCCACCCGAAGCAGCGCTTCGGGCCACACTTGCGGGCCTTCTGGATGACGACCTTCCGGTTCTTGTATGCACGCTTCGGGCCGATGTGACCGTGCGCGAAAAGGCGGCGACCCTTCTGGGTGATCTTGAAGGTCATGGGCCGCCTGGGCTTGCGGGCCGCAGCCATGGCCGGAGCCTGACGCGCCGCTGACGTGGTGGCGGTCCCGGAGACCGCGTCGGGGGTGCTGGCCGGGGCGGTGCCGGCCTGGGCAGCCGGCGCCAGCGCGGCGGAGAGAGCCAGCGCGGCGGGGATGGCGACGAGCGATGACGTGATGCGCTTCACGGGGCATTCCTCAATATTGTAGGAGTGGATGTTGGTGGGACGTCGACATCTTGCTCACATGACGCCGGTCCAAACATTTCTTCGGGAATTTCTCTGCCGCCCCATCAACTGCAGTCACGTTACGGTGTGCCGCATGGTCACCGACACCCGAGGCCCACGCAACTGGTCGGGCATCGCGACGGCGTACGCCGACTCATTCGCGCACTTGTGTGCCGGCACCATTCCCGACCTGGTCGCCCACGCCCTACTCGACGCCGATCCCTCGGTCCTCGAGGTCGGCGCCGGCTCGGGGCTGCTCAGCGCACGGCTCGCAGGCGCCGGGGCGCGGCTCACCTCGCTGGACCCGGACCCGGACATGCTTCGGCTCCTCCGCAGCGTCGTCCCCGCC
>JAKDNC010000633.1 GCA_030452025.1 Nocardioides sp.
CGAACCCCGACAAGCGCGACGCCCAGGTGCTTGCGTTCGAGCGCGCCGCCGCCACCACCACCGCCGGCGCGCTGCCCACGCCCAAGGTCGTCGTGCCCTTCCGCACCTTGGCCTCGGTGGCCGACGTGACCGCCGGGTCGGCGGACATGATCGGGCAGGTGATCGGGCGGACCGGGCACGAGCACGACACGGTCGAGGACCTGCAGCCCCGCCTGGACCGGGCGATGCAGTGGACCGCCGACTTCGTCGCCGCAGAGGACCGTACGACGGTGCGCACCACGCCCGACACCGAACGCCTCGCCGCGCTCTCGGAAACCGAGGCCCACTGGATCTCGCTGCTGCTGGAGAACCTGCCTGAAAACCTGCCTGGCGACCTCGAGCTCGACGGGGTCACCTCGGTGGTCTACGGCGTGCCGAAACTGGCCCACGGCCTCGCGCTCGGCGATTCCCCCACCGACGAGGTGAAGGCGGACCAGAAGTCATTCTTCAAGTTGCTCTACAACCTGTTGGTCGACAAGGACCGGGGGCCCCGGCTCCCCACGCTGATCGTGGCGCTCGGGGTCGACAAGGTCCGCTCCCTTCTGCTGCCTCCTGCCTGACGCCTCGGCTCATGGCGCAGGGAGGTGCGGCTCAGGTCAGCAGCGCGTCGTACGCCGCCGGGCTGGAGTCACGCAGGAACGTCGAGCAGCGGTCCCACTCGCCGTCCTCGCCGATCGCCTGGGCCGACTTCGCCAGCAGGGCCAGCGCGCGGAGGAAGCCGCGGTTCGGCTCGTGCTCCCACGGCACCGGACCGTTGCCCTTCCAGCCGCTGCGGCGCAACATGTCGAGGCTGCGGTGGTAGCCCACCCGTGAATAGGCGTAGACGGTGACGTCGTCGGCGCCCTCCTCGACGGCCAGCTCGGCCAGGGCAGCCCATGCGAAGGGCGACTCGGGGTGGCGGCGGACCACCTCCATCGGCGCCGCGCCCTGGTCCAGCTCGACAGCGGCGGGGTCTTCGGGCAGGTGCGTGGGCGGGGGTCCCGCCATCAGGTCGACGTGGCTCATGTCCTCCAGCCTGCCATGCCGGGTTCCACACCGGCAGCCCGGCCGGCGGGCGGCAGGAATGGATTGCGGGGCCAAGGGTGTTGACTTGCTTCGTGACCCACACCGACACCACGACGTCCGGACCCGAGCAGGACGTCAACCCGTGGCCAGCGCTGTTCGCGCTGTGCCTGGGCTTCTTCATGATCCTGGTCGACATGACCATCGTGACCGTGGCGACCCCGGACATCATGGAGGACCTGGACGCCGAGGTGAACATGGTGATCTGGGTGACCAGTGCCTATCTGCTCGCCTACGCCGTCCCGGTGCTGATCACGGGTCGCCTCGGCGACCGGTTCGGCCCCAAGCGGCTCTACCTCACCGGCCTCGTCGTCTTCACGATCGCGTCACTGTGGTGCGGGCTCACCGACACGGTGGAGATGCTGATCGCCGCCCGCGTTCTGCAGGGCTTCGGCGCGGCGATGATGGCGCCCCAGACGATGGCGATCATCACCCGGATCTTCCCTGCGGCCCGCCGCGGGCAGGCGATGTCTCTGTGGGGTGCCACGGCCGGTGTCGCCACACTGGTGGGGCCGATCCTGGGTGGCGTGCTGGTCGGCTCGCTCGGGTGGGAATGGGTCTTCTACGTCAACATTCCGTTCGGCATCCTGGCATTCGTGCTCGCCTACCGGTTGGTGCCGAGCCTGGAGACGCACCGGCACAAGTTCGACTGGCTGGGAGTCGCACTGAGCGGAGCCGGCATGTTCTGCCTGGTCTTCGGCATCCAGGAGGGCCACCAGTACGACTGGGGCCAGATCACCGGCGCGATCACGGTCTGGCGCACGATCGCCCTCGGACTGGTTCTGCTGGTCGTCTTCGTGGTGTGGCAGTCCCGCAACCGCCACGAGCCACTGGTCCCGCTCGGGCTTTTTCGGGATCGGAACTTCTCCGTCTCCAACCTGGCCATCTCGACGATGTCGTTCGCGATCACCTCGATCGGTTTCCCGTTCATGCTCTACGCCCAGCTGGTGCGCGGGATGAGCCCGATGTCTGCGGCACTCCTGCTGGCGCCGATGGCGATCATGTCGATCGTCCTCGCCCCCGGCGTCGGGAAACTGATCGACCGACTCCACCCGCGCCGGATCACCTCCGTGGGGTTCCTCGCCTCGTCCGTTGCGCTCTTCTGGCTCTCCCACGTGATGACCGCCGACGCGGCCACCTGGGAGTTCATCGCCCCGATGGCCCTCCTCGGCTCCGGGAGTGCCTGTGTGTGGGCGCCGCTGACCGCGACGGCCACCCGCAACCTCCCCCTGCACCTGGCCGGTGCCGGCGCCGGTGTCTACAACGCGACCCGCCAGGTCGGTGCCGTGCTCGGGTCCGCGGCCATCGCAGTCCTCATGGACGACCGCCTGGCTGCCCACTTGCCCGGGATGGCCGGCTCCGCTGCCCCCGAGTCCTCCATGGGGGGCTCG
>JAKDNC010000634.1 GCA_030452025.1 Nocardioides sp.
GAGTGGGACATCGGCTCGAGGAGGTGGCGTCGATCCCCGAAGGTGCCGTGCACCAGGACCACCGGGAGCGGGTGCTCCGCGGAGGTCTGGCAGCTCCAGTCGTTGACCCCCGCGAGGTCGCCCTCGGGCACGGTGGGAAGCGGTATCGGGAGTCCACCGCCGCTCGCCGCGTTTGCCGAGGTCGGGACGACCACGACGAGTCCGGAAAAGAGCAGGGCCAGCAGGGCAGGCAGGGATCGACGCATGCCACTGCAACGAATCTTTCCCCCGATGGTTAGGGTCAGCCGTTCTTCTTGGGCTTCTTGGGCTTCTCCGGCTCCGGCTCCGGCTCCGGCTCGGCGCAGACAACCGTGTCGGAGGGCGTGTACGTAGTGTGGAACTTCTGGGTGCGCTCCACCTTGTCCGACCCGGGCTTGTGGAAATAGCGCCACACGTCGATGTCGAACCCGCCGTACCCGCTGTTGGGGGTGCAGTCCGGGGTGGTCAGCGTGCGGGTGCTCTCGGAGGTGAAGTTGTAGCGGTCCCCCTTGCGCGTGGTGATGTCCCAGGTCTTGGTGGACCACATCGTGACGATGACCTTGCCGACGGAGTCGTAGGTGCTGGGGACGACCTCTGACTGGACCAGCACACCGTTGTCGGTGTCGTTCTTGAACTTGAGGTCGAGCGCTCCCCAGACGACGGTCGCCTCGCGACCGACTGGGTAGCGGTCGATGTAGAAGGAGTGTGGCCTGTGCTCCACGTCCTCGAGCCCGGCAAAGAACATCGCGTTGAACAGCGTGGTCGCCATCTGGGAGACCCCGCCGCCGAAGTCCTCCTTGAAGACGCCACCGGCGATGATGAAGCCTTGGGTGAACCCGTTCTCGGCGGTGCGTTCGCCGACAGTGTCGTTGAGCGAGAAGGTCTCCCCCGGCTTGAGGATGGTGCCGTTGATCAGCTCGGCCGCCCGGCCCAGGTTCACGTTGCGGTAGTCAGCGTGGGGGTAGGTGGTCGCGAATGACGAGACCTTTCGGCGGATCCCGAGCTTGCGGGCCTCCTTGGTGGTGAAGTCGGCCTTCTTGGCGGTCGCCTTCACCTTGGCGGTGCGGTCCCCGGAGGACTGGACCACGAGATCGAGGAAGGTGTCGGTGATGTCGGACGGGTCGTAGTCGACGCCGGGCTTGGCCGGGATCACCTTTGGCTTGCCCTTGACGAGCCTTACGGTGGCGTCCACCGGCGCGTCATCGGGGTCGGTGACCCGGGAGTCGACGAGCTTCTCGAGCTTCTTCTCCTTCAGCGCCGGGACCAGCTTCCCGTCACTTGCCTCCACGTCGAGGACGGGAGCGAACTCCTTCGGCGTGAGCTTCACCTTCGCGCCGTCGAAGACCAGGGTGACCGGAGCGGACACGGCAGGGTTCCCGAACTGGTTGAGCGCGGCCTGGACGTCGTTGTCGTCGATCTCGGGGTCGATCTCCTCGAGCTCCAGCTCGGCGGTCTCGTCGGTCGCCCAGGCGGACAGGACCGCTTCACGGGCGGTTCCTGGGTCGATGCCCTTGCCCTTGCTGCTGCTGATCTTGCGCACCTTGCCGCCCTTGAAGGAGATGTCACCTTCCGCAGGCGGCGTGCCGTGCTCCTTGGTCAGCCGGTCGACGACGGCCTGGAACTTCTCCTCGTCGACGTCGACGACCGCATCCAGGTCGTCACCGCCGGTGTAGTAGTCCCACAACCGGCTTGCCGACCAGCTCTTCCCGCCGCCGGCCGCGTCCACGGAGGCGTCGGGATCCAGGGTGAGTCCGAGGTCCTCGACCGAGATCGCTTCGGAGTCCCCGCCCACTTTGACGTCCACCTCGTCCCGGTCGGCGTAGGCCTTCTCGAGCTCGGTCACGGCGTCATCGTGGGACAGCCCGCCGATCTCCACCCCGGCCACCGAGGCGCCGCGGGGAACCTTGTCGCCGGCGTTGAGGTAGGCCACCACGTAGGCACCACCGAAGATGAGGACGAGTGCCAAAACGGTGATGATGACGACACGACCGCCGGGCTTCTCACGTGTGGTGCTGTTGTTCACGCGTTCATCCTAAGCAGCCGTGGCGCCGGAACCAGACTCGACGCGACGTCGGGGAATGCTGCCGATCACGTAGACCACCAGCGCCAGCGCGCTCGCGAGCAACACATATCCACTCGGGGTGGCCAGGATCGCGAAGTCGCCCTCCGGTCGCCCCTGCACCGCGATCAGCAGGACCAGCACCCAGCCGAGGCCGAACCCCACCCGCAACCACCCTGCCGGCAATGCGTACGCCGCCGCGGCGGGCGCGAGCACGGCGAGCAGAAGCCAGGGCACCGCCTTCTGGTGCACCGCGATCGAGGCGATCCCCGTGCAGGAGCCCACGAGGAACGTCAGGACCGCGGCGCCGATCCGGACCGCCATCAAAGGCCTGCGAAGAGGTCGGTCTCCAGTCCATCCTCGCCCACGGGCCCCTGGACTCCCTTGACGATCCGATAGAACTCGACCCCCCAA
>JAKDNC010000635.1 GCA_030452025.1 Nocardioides sp.
CCCTTGAGCAGCCAGATCCCGCCGTCCCACACCTTCTGCATCGCGGCGTCGATCGCCGACTCGGCCGCCGCGGACGCCTTCTCCCCGACGTAGTCGGAGATCGGATTCCAGCCCCCGTCGTCGTCGGCGGGTGGGGGCTGCGCCGGCCAGGTCAGCGCGGTCACCAGCGGGATCACTGTTGGATCACCCGATAGCCGGCGGCGACGGCCTCGGCGACCAGGTCAGCGGCCAGTTCGCCGTCTTCGACGGTCTCGATGCGCCAGCCGACGACGTAGCGGGAGTAGATGTCGATCACGACGTAGGCGTGGTACCAGATGCCCTTGGCCGGGCCCCGCATCTTGGTGATGTCCCAGGACCACACGTCATTTGCTGAGGTCGCGACCAGTTCGGGAATCTTGCGTGGTGGATGGGTGGCCTGCCGGCGGCGTTCGCCGTTCATCGCCGCCGCGGCCAGGATCCGGTGCATCGTGCGCTGGGAGCAGTGGTACCGGCCGGCGTCGAGTTCGCGGGCCCACACCTGGGCCACGGACAGGTCGGCGTAGGCGTCGCTGGTGAGCACCCCGAGAATCGCGGCGCGCTCGGCGACTGTGAGCTCGGCAGGATGGCGGGCCTTGGGGTGCGGACCGAAGGCGCGTGGCTTCGGGTTCGCCTGACGGTGATGGGTTGCCCGGGACCGGCCGACCAGGGCGCACGCCCGCACCACGCCCAGCAGCGCGGTCAGCAGCTGCGCGGTTTCGGCCTGCCAGGTGCGCCAGGCCGACCTGGTCACCCCTTGTTTTTCTTGGAGAGCGCCTCCAAGAACGCGACACCTTTTCCCATGACCTCCAGAGCGGCGTCACGATCGGCGATGACCTTGTCCTTTCGGGCAGCGTCCGCCTCGAGCTTGCCGATCTGCTTTTCCAGCTCGGCGATGCGCGCCTGCTCCGGGGGCAGACCCGCCCGCGGCTTCTTGGTGCTCACCCTGCCCAGGGTTCCGGCTTCGATCTGGGCTCGCCACTGTTTGACGCTGGAGTCGTACAGACCTTCCCGGCGCAGCACCCGGCCCTTCTGGCCGGCTGGGGCCTGGTCGTACTCGGCGACAATCCGTCGCTTGTACTCGGCCGTGAACGTCCGCCGCGACGGCCTCCCGGCCCGCGGGGCCTGAACCGCCTCCGAGGCTGGCGCCGGTGTCGACGGTGAGGTCTGCGAGGCCGCGTCAGTGGTAGCGGTGATCGTCATGCTGGGTTCTCCTTCAGTCCTGCCCCAGCCTCTCATCCAGCCAGCCCGGGTGTCTCACCTCAGTCTGGCGGATAGGGACCGCTGGGGTCGACGTCGAGTTATCATTGTCGCAGTCGGAACATTCTCAGTCGCGTCGGTCGCCTGTGGTGTCGCACCAACGCTCTTAGTATTTGGTATGGGTCGCCTGGGAGTTGGGTTTGGCGCTGGGCTCTTAATGCCAGTTGCGGCTGCCACGCTCATTGAGTTCTCGCCCGTCGGGGCCCGCGCACGGGCGGTCGCCGTCGGCTTTGCCGGCACCTCCGTGGGAGGGATTGTAGCCGGTGTGCTATCGCTATGGCTTGTGCCGGCCTACGGCTTCCGAGCTATGTTTCTGGCCGGAGCGGTGCCGGGGATCGTATTGGCAGTGCTGATGCTGAAGTATTTGCCCGAGTCTCCTGAGTATCTTTCCGCTACCAGGCGCCAGAAGGCTGCTAGTCGGGTGCGCCTACGCCACCGACTGCCACCGTACCAACAAGACACTGTGGAGTGTGATGGCTGGGCAGACGCACGAGGTTACCGAGCGCTCTTCAGCGGCGACCGACGTACAGCCACACTTCTCTTCTGGGGAACAACGCTCATCTGCCTGCTGGTCCTTTTTGGAGTCGCCACGTGGCTTCCCAAACTGATGCAATCAGCGGGGTACCCCCTCACTGCGGCCTTATCTTTCCTATTGATCCTGAACTTCGGTGGGGTGGTTGGTGTTCTGGCGGGGGGTAGTGTCGCCGATCGGTACGGGCTTAGGCGGGTGACGATTATCTATTTCCTCTGTACGGCAGTCGCTCTGATGCTTCTGGCGGCATCACCTGCATTAGTGTGGGTCTACCTACTAGTTTTCGTGGCAGGATTTGGCACAGTTGGGACTCAATCCCTACTGAATACGTTCATCGGAAGCTACTATCCTGCGAAAAGTCGTGCGACCGGGATCGGTATGGCGCTTTCCGTTGGGCGACTCGGGGTGATTGCTGGCCCCACCTATGGTGGCTTCCTTGTCTCCGCTGGAGTGGGGCCGTCCTGGCAACTGTTCGCTTTCGCTATCCCGGCCGTCGTCGGGGCCACACTTACTATGCTGATCCCGGATTCGGGTCGAGACAAGAGCACGACCCGGGCATCGGGCGGCCGGGTCCCTGAGCTATAGAGCGAACTCGAGCGCACCGGCTGGATTTTCGCTGTTCTGAGGGCCATTCGTATTCGGGTTGGGGGCCGGCGGGTGCGTGAGTGAGCA
>JAKDNC010000636.1 GCA_030452025.1 Nocardioides sp.
GCCCAACCCGAATACGCACTCCTGGAAACCGCCGAGGACGCCGAACCCCGACCGATCCCGATTTATCCGGCAACGGCCGCCGTCAGTAGCCAGGCCCTGCGCGGCATGATGGACCTGGTGTTGGCTGGCGTTTCACCCGAGACGTATCCTGATCCGCTGCCGACTTCACTGCGTGAGAAGCACCGCCTTCCCGAGCTCGCCCGGGCGCTGCACTCGGTCCACGCTCCGGACACAGTGGCGCACGGGGAAGCCGCGAAGAAACGCTTCAGATACGACGAGGCCTTGGTGCTCCAACTGGCCTTGGCTGAGCGTCGGGCGCACCGCTTCCGACAGCCGGCGACGGCGCGTGTCGGGGGAGTGGACGGCATGCGCAACAAATTTGAAGCATCCTTGCCCTTCACCCTCACCGAAGGACAAATCCGAGCGGGGCTGGAAATCTCCGCCGACCTGGCACGTCAACGGCCCATGAACCGTCTGCTCCAAGGCGAAGTCGGGTCCGGCAAGACCGTCGTGGCCCTGCGAGCCATGCTCCAAGTGATTGATGCCGGGGCACAGACGGCGCTCATGGCGCCCACCGAGGTCCTGGCCCAGCAGCACTACGCCTCGATATCCCGCATGCTGGGCCCACTCGGGCGAGCCGGGCAACTGGACGGGGATCCGAGTGGGACGCGGGTGGATCTACTCACCGGCTCCATGCCGGTTGCGCAACGTAGGGAGGTGCTGCTGAGGGTCGCCTCCGGGGAAACCGGCATCCTGATCGGCACCCATGCCCTGCTCTCGGAGAACGTCATCTTTGCCGAACTCGGATTCGTCGTGGTCGATGAGCAACACCGGTTCGGCGTCGAACAACGAGACACGCTACGGGCGAAGAACAGCGTGCAACCTCATATGCTGGTCATGACGGCAACCCCCATTCCGCGGACCGTCGCGATCACGGTCTTCGGGGACTTGGAGATCAGCACGTTGTCGGAATTGCCGGCCGGCCGGGCCCCGACCAGTACCTACGTCGTGGACCTGCATGACGAACGTTATCGCGATCGAATGTTCGCCCTGATGCGCGAAGAGGTGGATCAAGGACACCAGGTGTATTTGGTGTGTCCTCGCATCTCCGAACAAACGGCGGAAGACGGCATGGGCCCAGAACCGAGTGGCTCCGGGGCTGAAGACCCAGACATGGGAGCCAGTGGAGCCGACCTGCCCGGTCCACCAGCACCACCGAAGGCGACGGTTGAAGAGATGTACCAACGCCTAGGAAGCATGCCTCTTTTCGAAGGAGTAGGCATCGATGTGCTGCACGGTCGAATGACGACCGAGGAGAAGGCATCGGCCATGTCTGGATTCGAATCGGGGGAAACCGGAATCCTGGTCTCGACGACGGTCATCGAAGTCGGCGTCGATGTTCCGAACGCCACCGCGATGGTGATCCTCGATGCCGACTCCTTCGGAGTGTCCCAGTTGCACCAGTTGCGCGGGCGTGTTGGCCGTGGTGGCCTGCCGGGGACATGTCTGCTGGCGTCCTGGCTGCCCCCGGACCATCCTTCCTTGCAGCGGCTCGCAGCCGTGGCCAAGACCACCGACGGCTTTGAGCTGGCTGAAGTCGACTTGGCCGAACGCCGCGAAGGCGACGTGCTGGGGGCCCGGCAGTCGGGGACACAGAACACCCTGAAGATCCTGAGGGTCGTCCGTGATCGGGAAATCATCACTGCTGCCCGAACCGATGCCGAATACATCGTTGAAAGCATCGGAGGGCTCGCTGCGCATCCGGGGCTGCGCCAGTCGGTGCACAGCTGGGTAGACGATGACATGCAAGCCTTCCTGGAACGGGGTTAGCCGCTGATGGGACGTGTTATTGCCGGGGCAGCCGGGGGACTGAGCCTCACTTCCGTGCCGGGTGACGCCACCCGTCCAACCACCGATCGGGTGAAGGAAGCTCTCTTTTCGCGGTTAGAGAGTCAGGACGAACTCGACGGTGCCCGAGTTCTGGACCTCTATGCCGGGTCCGGGGCACTTGGGGTCGAGGCGGCTAGCCGTGGGGCTCGAACGGTAGTGCTGGTTGAACAGGCGCCCAAGGCCTTGGCCGCGTGCCAAGCCAATGCCGCATTGGTCAACAAGCATCTTCGCCGGGAAGCCGTCGCGGCCCGAAGAGGATCCGTCAAGACGTTTCTGGCTGCGGAAACCGAGTCGGGGCGTGGCTGGGACCTGATCTTCTTGGACCCGCCCTATCCGCTGACCGACGCCGAACTCTCGGCGACGCTCGTTGAACTGGTTCCGGTCTTGAACGAGGGAGCACTAGTGGTCCTGGAACGTTCCTCACGTTCGCCTGAACCGGTCTGGCCGGCGGGGCTGTCGGGTCTTTCGGCCAAGAAATACGGGGAGACGACCCTATGGTTTGCGGAGACCGTCCAGATCGACGTCTGAGAGGACGCTGCCGGGGTGGGGGCCCATGCTTCGCAAGGCATCCAGCCGAGA
>JAKDNC010000637.1 GCA_030452025.1 Nocardioides sp.
GGTGTCACGGGTTTCCGACACAGATCGCACCCGTGAGTCTCAGCGGCAGCGTGGTGCCGCACAGGCAGCCCGGCTGGGTCTGCCGGTCCTGCCGACGACGACGATCGGCTCCTTTCCCCAGACTGGGCGCGTCCGCAAGGCGAGGGCCGATCTGCGGGCTGGACGGATCGACCAGGCTGCGTACGAGGAGCTGATGCGCCAGGAGATCCGTGAGGTCATCGGGCTCCAAGAGTCGCTCGGACTCGATGTCCTGGTCCATGGGGAGCCGGAGCGCAACGACATGGTGCAGTATTTCGCCGAGCAGCTCAACGGCTATGCCGCGACGCAGCGTGGCTGGGTGCAGTCCTATGGTTCACGGTGCGTCCGACCGCCGATCCTGTTCGGCGACATCGAGCGCCCCAAACCGATGACGGTCAAGTGGACAACCTTCGCCCAGGGTCTGACCGACAAGCCGGTAAAGGGGATGCTGACCGGGCCGGTGACGATGCTGGCGTGGTCATTCGTGCGTGATGACCAGCCGCGTTCGGTCACCGCCGACCAGCTGGCATTGGCTCTGCGGGACGAGGTCGCCGACCTTGAGGCGGCCGGGATCGGCATCATCCAAGTCGACGAGCCCGCGCTCCGCGAGCTTCTCCCCCTACGGCGTGAGGAGCAGGCCGCCTATCTCGACTGGGCGGTCAAGTCGTTCCGGCTCGCGACCAGTGGTGTGCGGGTCGAGACCCAGATCCACACTCATCTCTGCTATTCGGAGTTCGGCGAGATCATCGAAGCGATCGACGGACTCGGCGCCGACGTCACCAGCGTCGAGGCGGCACGGTCGAACATGGAGCTGCTGACCGACGTCGCCCAGCATGGGTTCGGGGCCGCGATCGGACCCGGGGTGTACGACATCCACTCCCCTCGCGTGCCAGATGAGGCTGAGGTCAACGACCTGATCACCGCCGCGCTCGGGTCGTTGCCTCCGAAGAAACTGTGGATCAACCCCGACTGCGGACTGAAGACCCGTGGCTACGCTGTGTCCTACCCTGCGCTTCGCAACTGGGGGGGGGCTGCCAAAACGCCCCGCGCGGGCGTTTCCCCGCCGCCCCCCCGGGCCATCGGGGGGGGGGGGGGGCCCACCACCGGTGGGATGGAGCCCATATCGAATTAGATGGATGTCCATGTCTATCGTTCGATGCTCAATGATCCTGCCCGTTCGGTGACCGAGACTGCCGCCGAGCAAGCCTGCAGGCCGGCGGGCTCATGGACCAAGGTCGATGTCCGGCGTGCCCGTGTCGAGGCTCTGTGTCAGCAGGTTGAACTCGTGCTGCAGCTCGCATCCGCACCCCGCCGGCTGCCGAAAGCGGATACGCCGGTCGTGATGCGTGCCATCGACATACAGCCGGAGCACGATGCCGTAGCGGTCAAGGACAATCGGACGTGCTTGCGCGACTGGTCCGAGGACCGGATCGGCGCGTTCGGCGAGCGCGCGCAGCAAATCCGGGTGGTCGTCGAACAGATGTGGCAGCAGCGGCATCTCCTGGTCGAACAACGGATCAGCAGACGCCGCCCGATACTCCTCGCACGGGACGTCGATGCTCCTTGACCCGCCCGGTCTGTCCAACTCGCAGGACCAGCGCAGCCACACTCTGGTAGGCACAAGCCTGAGCACCGGAGAGCTGGTGTCGAAGCGGGTGGGTTCCGGCCCACACAAGTGGGCACGAAGCTCCCCCGGCAGGTCGTCAGTCGCTGGCCCGAGCGTCCCCTGTAGCACCAGGCTCCCCCGCACTCGGTCGGCCTGCGGCACGTGAGCAACGTCTTGCACCGTCAGATCCACCGTCTGAGGGGGAAGATTGCCAGCGAATAAGAAGACCCTTGCCGGCGAATCCGGCGGTGCCATAAACAGCACCGAGCCGTCCGGTGCGACCGCGTGCCGGGGCACATCATGATCCATGTTCAGCACACCGACCCGCACCGAGGTGGCACCAGAGATCATCGTGCGGGCCCGCTCAGCGCCAGTCAGCGCGGGCACCACCTGCCGTGCTCCGCTGCGGCCAACCGCAACCAAACGCTCAAAGTTCATCTAGTAAGGGTACCCTCACTTTGATGACTGGGCATCCCTCGTTTCCAGCAGTCAGGCTCGCGCGCAGCCGATCGTGGCAGTTTGCAGTCAAAGGTTCGCGGCCGTGACCAACCATGCGTGGCTGACGAAGCGGACCCCACCATCGACCATTCGGGCACGCAACTCATCGCGGGCGTCGTCGAGCGCGGTCTGCCAGCCAGATGCCCCCAGACGTGGCTCGAGCTCAGCACCGATGGCCTGTCCGACGGTGCCGTTGAGGACCATCGCGAGACGTTCCTCGACCCCGTCGCCGCCGTCGAGGCAGAAGTCGCACATGCCGTCGACCGGCTCGATCGTCACGTCCGACCATCCCGCCTCCACGAGGATCCGGCGCGTACGGCCGGCATCGGCCAGGCCCATCGGTCCG
>JAKDNC010000040.1 GCA_030452025.1 Nocardioides sp.
GCCGCGGGCTACCTGACCCGGCTGGTCGGCGAACGCACCCGCGGCCGCGACTGGTACGAGCAGAGGTTCCTGCCACGCATCGGACCGGTGACGCTCTACGGGTTGCTGTTCACCATCATCATGCTCTTCGCCCTGCAGGGCGACGCCATCACCCATGCCCCACTCGACGTCGCCCGCATCGCTCTGCCCCTGCTGGCGTACTTCGTCGCGATGTTCGCCCTCGCCTGGGCGGTCGGCACCCGACTGGGGCTGGGCTATCCCAAGACCGCAACCCTGGCGTTCACTGCCGCCGGCAACAACTTCGAGCTCGCCATCGCCGTCGCGATCGGCACCTTCGGCGCCACATCGGGTCAAGCGCTCGCCGGCGTCGTCGGCCCCCTCATCGAGGTGCCCGTCCTGGTCGCCCTCGTGTACGTCGCCCTGCGGTTGCGACCGCGTCACGATCACACCTGATCGATCTGGGCGAAGCTCACCCCAGGCTCTGCCCCCGCAGCCGCAGCGCGTTGCCGATCACGCTCACCGAGGACAGCGACATCGCAGCCGCCGCGATGATCGGGGAGAGCAACAACCCGAACGCCGGGTAGAGCACACCGGCTGCAACGGGAATGCCCGCGGCGTTGTAGGCGAAGGCGAACCAGAGGTTCTGCCTGATGTTGGTCATCGTCCGGGCCGAGAGCTGCCGTGCTCGTGCGATCCCGACCAGGTCACCGTTGAGCAGGGTGATGCCGGCGGACTCCATCGCCACGTCGGTGCCGGACCCCATCGCCAGCCCGACGTCGGCGGCGGCCAGAGCGGGGGCGTCGTTGACCCCGTCACCGGCCATCGCCACCACCTTGCCCTCGGCCTGGAGCCCTCTGACGACCTCAGCCTTGTGGTCGGGAAGCACCTCGGCCTCGACCCGGTCGATGCCCAGGCGTCGGGCCACCGCCGCGGCCGTGACCTGGTTGTCGCCGGTCAGCATGACGCGCTCCAGGCCCTCTGCGTGCAGTGCCTCGATCGCGTCCGGAGTGGTCTCTTTGACCGGGTCGGCAATGGCAAAGATGCCTGCCACGGCGTCATCGATGGTCATGAAGATCGCCGTGGCCCCGTCCTCGCGCAGCTGATCGGCTCGTGCGGTGACGTCGCGGGTGTCCAGGCCGAGATCGCGCAGGTAGTCGGCGTTGCCGAGGGCGATCGACTGGCCGCTGACGACGCCGACGACGCCGCGCCCGACCGGCGAGTCGAAGCCCGACACGTCAGGAACCGACAGGTTTCGCTCGGTTGCCGCCTCCACGACCGCGAGGGCCAGTGGGTGCTCCGAGGCGCGCTCGACCGCGGCCGCCAGTCGCAGGATCTCGTCGCTCTCGTGACCCGACGTCGGGACGATCTCGGTGACCGACGGACGCCCCTGGGTGAGGGTCCCGGTCTTGTCGATGACGAGGGTGTCGACCTTCTCCATGGTCTCGAGGGCCTCGGCGTTCTTGATCAGGACACCCATGCCGGCCGCCCGACCGACACCGACCATGATCGACATCGGCGTGGCCAGCCCCAGGGCACACGGACAGGCGATGATCAGCACCGAGACCGCGGCGATCAGGCCGTGTGTCAACCGCGGGTCGGGGCCCACCAGCGCCCAGACAGCGAAGGCGATCAGGGCGACCAGGATCACTGCCGGGACGAAGATGCCGGCCACCTTGTCGGCGAGCCCCTGGATCGGGGCGCGGGATCGTTGCGCTTCGGCGACCATCGCCACGATGCGCGAGAGCATCGTGTCCTTGCCGACCTTCTCGGCCTGCAGGACCAGGCCACCGGTCTGGTTGATGGTGCCACCGATCAGCTCGTCGCCGGCCTCCTTGGTCACTGGCATGGATTCGCCGGTGACCAACGACTCGTCGAGCGACGAGCGACCCTCGGTCACCGTGCCGTCCACGGGCACCTTCTCGCCGGGACGGACACGCAGCCGGTCTCCGGTCTGCACCTGGTCGAGCGGAATCTCCTCGTCGGTGCCATCTTCGCGGATACGTCGTGCGGTGCGGGGCGCCATGTCCAACAGCGCCTTGATGGCTCCGGAGGTCTTCTCCCGGGCCCTGAGCTCGAGCACCTGGCCCACGAGGACCAGCACCGTGATCACCGCGGCTGCCTCGAAGTAGACGGCCACCCTGCCGTGCTCGCGGAACGCTTCGGGGAAGATCCCCGGCGCCACGGTGGCCACGACGCTGTAGAGCCACGCCACGCCGGTGCCCATCGCGATCAGGGTGAACATGTTCAGGTTGCGGCTCCGGACCGAGGCCCAGCCACGCACGAAGAACGGCCACCCGGCCCAGAGCACGACTGGCGTTGCCAGAACGAGCTGGACCCAGCTCGACGCCGTCGGCGAGATCCACTCGAACAGGGCCGGAAACAGATGGCTGCCCATCTCGAGCACGAAGACAGGGATGGCCAGCGCCGCGCCGATCACGAGGCGACGGGTCATGTCGATCAGCTCGTGGCTCGGGCCGGTGTCGGCGGTGACCATCACCGGCTCCAGAGCCATTCCGCAGATCGGGCAGGATCCGGGCCCTGCTTGCCGGATCTCGGGGTGCATCGGGCAGGTGTACTCCGCCTGCTCACCCTCGCGCGGGGGTTCGGGAGCGTCGTGATCTTCCTGCGCCGCGCGGACATACTTGTCGGGATCAGCCTCGAACTTCTCGAGGCAGCTCTCGGAGCAGAAGTAGTAGGTGGCGCCTTCGTGTTCCGCCCGGTGTTGCGCCCGGTGTTGCGCCCGGTGTTGCGCCCGGTGTTGCGCCGTGTCCGGATCGACGGTCATGCCGCACACCGGGTCACGGACCTCGATCGCCGCGGTGGAGCTGTGTCGGTGCGAAGAGTTGCCCATGCCCTACACAATACCACCGGGGGGTATGCGCGAGTGCGACGGCGATGAGTCACCGCTCACGAACAGAGGACGGGAAGCGGCCCCGCCGCCGAAGTCAGTACGAGTCCCCGGTCCGCCAGGCCATCTCCTGGAGGGTGAGGGTGTTGCCGTCGGGATCGCTGAAGGCGGCGTACTTGACCCCTCCTCCGACGTCGACCACAGCGCTGACGTCGACGCCGGCTCCCACCAGTTCGGCTCGGGCCTGCTCGATGTCGGCGACCACAAGATGCAGGGACTTGACCGCGCCGGGCGCCATCTCGTCGTACGCCGGGAGCCCGGCGCCCAGGCCGATCGAGCACGCCGATCCCGGTGGTGTCAGCTGGACGACCCGTACACCTTCCGCGGGCCTGACATCGACGTCCTCCACGAAACCGACTTGCTGGGTGTAGAAGGCCTTGGCGCGGTCGACATCGGCCACCGGGATCGGCACCAGTTCGAGCTTCATTCGCACTTCGCTTCTCCTTGTCATCACGGCTATGTGTCGGGTCTGACCTGCCTCACGGGTCAAACTCATCGTCATCCCGGGTGAGCAGTAGGGTCGAGATCATGGGACTGTTCGGATCTTCGACCACCGTGTTGCACGCGGACGCCCAGACAGCGGCGCAGGACGGAGTGGCGATCTACTGGCGGCCCGGTTGCACCTTCTGCCTGGCCCTGCGCACCCGGATCGGCAAATACGCCGACCGCGCCGCATGGGTGAACATCTGGGAGGACAGTGAGGCCGCGGCGTACGTCCGCGAGGTCAACAACGGCAACGAGACCGTGCCGACCGTCGTAATCCACGGCGAACCCCACACCAATCCACGGCCCGGCATCGTGCGAAAGGTCCTCGCTGCTGGGTGAGCGCACTCGACACCGTCGCGGATGCCGATGAGTCTGCTGGCTGCAGGCAGTCGGCACTCCTGAACGCAACGTCGAGCAGCCACACCCGGAGGAGACGAGAGGAGACAGATCTCGTGACAGAACTGCCCAAGGTGGGTGCGCCGGCCACTCGTGCACTCCATGGAGCCGGCTATGCATCACTGGAGTCCCTGGCTGCCGCCAGTCAGAACCACCTGCTTGCCCTGCACGGACTCGGTCCACGAGCGATCCGCATCATCACCGAGGCACTGACCGAGGCTGGGCTGCCGACTCTCACGTGAGCATCGGCCTCACTGGCTGGGGGCCATCACCGTGCCTGCCGCACTCAATCCCACCCAAACTGTCTCGGTCAGCGACTCACAGCTCGGCCTTCTCGCGCACCTGCCGCTTGATCCGGGTCAGCATGCCGCCCATCCCGTTCAGCCGCAGCGGGCTCACCGCTTCGCCCAGGGACAGCCGCTGTGGCAGGTCCATCGACACGTCCAACACCTGCTGGGCGGTCAGGTCGGCCAGTCCCTCGTTCAGGATGCCCGCGAAACCCCGGGTCGTGGGGGCCTCCGGCGGTGCCGAGAAGAAGATCTTGACCTCGGCATCCGCACCGCTACCTGTCACCTCGGCGATCACGAAGATCGGCGACTGACATTCCGGCACCGGCTCCAGCAGCTCGGGATGATCGGTGTAGCGGGTAGGCAGCTCGGGCAGGCCCTCACTGAACTCCAACAGCAGCTGCAGCCGGTCCTGCGTTGAGAGCGCAGCGAAATCGGCGGCGATCTCCTGCAGTGCCTGCGGCAGTTCCTCACTCATGCCTGCTTGACCTCACCCGGCGCCTCACCCTTCACGATGGGGACCCGCACGGCGTTGCCCCACTCGGTCCAGGATCCGTCGTAGTTGCGCACCTTTTCAAAGCCCAGCAGGTGATTGAGCACGAACCAGGTGTGACTGGAGCGCTCACCGATCCGGCAGTAGGCGATCACGTCGTCGGTCGGTGACAGGGACTTCTCGTCCTGATAGATCGCTGCGAGGTCTGCCCGCGACTTGAACGTGCCGTCCTCAGCCGCTGCCCGTGCCCACGGCACCGAGTCTGCCCCGGGGATGTGGCCGCCACGCAAGGCGCCCTCCTCGGGGTAGTCCGGCATGTGGGTGCGCTCGCCGGTGTACTCCTGCGGGGAGCGGACATCGATCAGCGGATTGCCCAGGTGGTCCAGGACGTCGTCCTTGAAGGCCCGGATGCCGCTGTCCACACGCTCCACCGTCGGATAGTCGGTCGGCTGCGCATCGGCAACGTCCTTGGTGGTCTCTCGTTCTTCGGCGATCCACTTGGCCCGGCCGCCGTCGAGCAGGCGTACGTCGGAGTGGCCGAACAGCGTGAACACCCACAGGGCGTACGCCGCCCACCAGTTGCTCTTGTCGCCGTAGATGACCACGGTCGTCTCGCGTGAGATGCCCTTGGCCGACATCAACCGGGCGAAGCCCTCACCATCGATGTAGTCGCGCGTGACCGGATCGTTGAGATCCAGGTGCCAGTCGACCTTCACGGCTCCGGGGATGTGACCGGTTTCGTAGAGCAACACATCTTCGTCGCTCTCCACCACAACGAGTTCCGGATCCGACAGGTGCTTGGCCAGCCATTCGGTGCTGACCAGCCGCTCTGGATGGGCATACTCGGCAAACTTGCTGTCGGGATCATGAGCAACAGTCACGTCAGACCACTTTCCAGGTCGAAATATCAGTCGGTCGAAGCATCAACTGATGCCTATCACGGGGCATGGACTCGCCCCCAACAGTCCGAACGATAGTGGGAGGCCTCGTATTCCGGATCGCCACTCCGCTCGACGGACGCATCCGGCACACACCCTCAGCCCGGCCGGCAGGCGATCAGCGGGTGCCTGCGACGACGAGCAGCACGAACGCGGCGACGATGAGGCCCAGTCGGAGGTAGTGCAGCCGATCCCAGCGCCCGACCTGCTGCCTCCAGTCCGCAGGGGCCGTGCCGTCCTCGGACCAGCGGGCGACCCGGGAGTTGATCGGCACGAGCAGCACGATCGACATCACCACGGTCGCCACCAGCAACGCGACCGCCACGACGACGGTGAACGCTTCCCGCCCACCCCATGCCTGGACGATCCACAGCGCGCCGAGGACCACCGAACTGATGTACCAGAACGGCATCACCCGGCCGAGGCGCCGAGCTCCATCGCTGCGCGCCACGACGCCGCCGTCATTCGGGAGACGATCGAAGATCGGGTTGACGAATGCGGCCACTGCGAACTCCACGCCCACCATCAACCCGACCATGACGACCGTGACCACGACCAGAGCCTCGTACATGTCCACTCCTTCACTAGCACTGCTAGATTCATGACCGACGCTAGCAGCGTCGCACTCGACTGTCTAGCAGTGCTAGATTTCCGGGGTGCAGACTCATGGACGCAAGGAGCGCGAACGGGCGCAACGCCACCAGCTCATCGTCTCGGCGGCTCGGGAGCTCGCCGAGACCGAGGGATGGGACGCCGTCACCACCCGCAGACTCGCCGACCGCATCGAGTACAGCCAGCCGGTGCTCTACAGCCACTTCCGCGGGAAGAACGAGATCGTCGGGGCCGTCGCGCTGGACGGTTTCACGGAGCTGACGACTGCCGTGCGCAGCGTCGTTCCGGCCGGAGCCGAGCCTCGTGCGGCGGTGGCCGCACTGGCCCACACGTACCTCGACTTTGCCGAACAGCACCCCGCCGTCTACGACGCCATGTTCAGTCTGAGCAACGGACTCCCCTTCGCCGACGCAGCCACCCCGCCGCAACTGCAGGAGGCGTTCGCGGTGCTACGCGACACGCTCAGCAGGGTCGCCGGCTCCGTCGAACCGGACCTCTTCACCGAGGTCTCGTGGGCCGCGTTGCACGGCCTGGCCACGCTCACCCGCGCAGGTCGGTTGCCGGCCGAGGACAGCGCGTCACGACTTGAGGTGTTGGTGGATCGGCTCGTCGCCGGGTGAGGCCACCGCGCCTGGCGCAGTGCCTGATCATGTCTGCGCCGCCGGGGAGGTCATGAGACTTCGAGCACCACACAGCAGTTGCCCGGGCTCGGGGCAAGCGTCGCGGTGCAGCTCCGAGACTCGAGCCCCTCAACCAGGCCCTGGAGCAGATGCAGGTTCATCCCGCAGACCAGGTCCGGGTGCTTCTGGGCGAGATTGTGGAATGGGCAGTTGCCCAGTCTGATCACACCGTCTTCGTTGCGCGGCTCGAACCCATTCCGGTCCAGAATGGGCATGAGCTCCCCCGAGACGTCAGCCTGTGCCATCTGACGCCCCTCCTCGCGCGCTCGACGCGCCACTGCCTCACGGATGGGCACGCCCTCAACCTCGGCCTCCTCGACCGCCCCGGCGAGCAGCTCTCCCGCGAGCTCGTAGCGACGTTGGGGCAGTGACACCTCCAGCTGACGTGCCGCCCGCAGGTAGAGCTTCGACGGTCGGCCGGCACCGGGTCCCGTGCGCCCTGAGAGGCGTTGGTGGTCAACATCGAGGAGCCCTTCGTCGGCCAGCCGATCCAGGTGGAACGCGACTGTCGGACGGGCGACGCCCACAGCTTCGGAGGCTTCGTCGCGGCTGACGGGGGCGCGGGCGCGCACGACGTAGTCGTAGAGACGCCGACGCGTCGGCTCGTCGAGCGCAGCCACTGTCGAGATGGGGTCGGGCCCTGGTTGGTTCATACCCACATTCTAAAGCAAAGATCCATTGACGCTAGTGGCCAATCAGTTCTAAGATTAACTACATCCTATTTTAGAAGGAATCCATCATGACCACCCACGCCAGTCCAGCAACCAGCAGAACACGCCACGACCTGCACGACCTCAACTATCAGGCGTTCCTGCTGTTGCGCAGCCTGTTCGTCGTCGCCCCGATCATCTTCGGTCTGGACAAGTTCACCAATCTGCTCGTGCAGTGGGACAGCTACCTGGCCCCCTGGATCAACGACCTGGTGCCGGGGACCGGCGCCCAAGCAATGTATGCAGTAGGCGTCGTGGAGATCCTGGCGGGACTCGCTGTCGCCGTCGCTCCGCGGTTCGGCTCCTGGCTCGTCGCGGCCTGGCTCGCCGGCATCATCGTGAACCTGCTGACGCTCTCGGGTTACTACGACGTGGCGCTGCGCGACTTCGGACTCCTCGTCGCCGCACTCGCGCTGACACGCCTCGCCCGGACGCACGCATGAACGCCGTCCCGATGGCCCGGCTCCGCGTCGTGCACGAGGGCAGTCGCGTGGACCGGGCCGGAGTCGAGCAGGCAGCCACGGACCTCCTCCGGGCCCTGGGCCGCGATCCAGACAGTCCGCACCTTCAGGAGACACCTCGCCGGGTCGCGGCCGCGTACGCCGAGCTCCTCAGCCCCCGCGACTTCGACCTGACCACCTTCCCCAACGACGAGGGGTACGACCAGCTCGTCCTCGCCCACAGCATCCCGGTCCACTCGCTCTGTGAGCACCACCTGCTCCCCTTCCACGGGGTCGCGCACGTCGCCTACCTCCCCGCCGACCGGATCCTCGGCTTGTCCAAGCTCGCTCGAGTGGTGGAGCTCTTCGCGCGTGACCTCCAGGTCCAGGAACGACTCACCCAACAGGTGGCCGACTGGCTGCAGCTGCATCTCGAGCCGCAGGGTGTCGGCGTCGTCATCGAGGCCGAGCACATGTGCATGTCGATGCGAGGAGTGCGGGCATCTGGCGCCGTCACGCTCACCTCGGCCCTGCACGGTCTGCTGCGCGAGGATCCACGCAGCCGACAGGAGTTCTTCGACCTGGCTCGGAGCTCGCGATGAGCACCGAGACCAAGAAGCACCTGCTGACCCTCGGCCCGGGCAGGAGCTGACCATCATGACGCCTCGACCCCTCCTCCCGCACGAGACGGTCCGATGACCACCGCATTCGTCCTCTCCGGCGGAGGCAGCCTGGGGGCGGTCCAGGTCGGCATGCTCCAGGCGCTCGGCATGTGCGGCATCCAGCCCGACCTGCTCGTGGGCACCTCGGCCGGGGCAGTCAATGCCGTGTGGGTCGCCCAGCACGGAATGTCCCCCGCCTCCTTGGCAGAGCTGGGCAACATCTGGCAGCAGCTTCATCGCCGCGACATCTTCCCAGTCCGAGCCACCCACGTCCTGGGCGGCTTCCTGGGACACGCCCCCGCCATCAGCAGCAGCGAGCAGCTCGGGGAACTGGTCCGCAGCCACAGCAGTGTCGACGACCTGGCCGAGGCCGTCATCCCGGTGCACGCACTCGCCACCGATCTCCTCACCGGTCGGGCTGTCCTCATCTCGTCGGGCTCCCCCAGCGATGCTGTCCGAGCCAGCGCGGCCATCCCGGGCGTCTATCCGCCGGTGCGGCTGGGTGACTGCTGGCTCATCGACGGCGCGCTTGCCACACCTGCGGGGGTCTCTCACGCCGTCCAGCTCGGCGCCACCCAGATCTACGCCCTCCCTGCGGGCGTGCCCTGTGCACTCGCCAGTGCCCCACGCTCGGCGCTGGGCGTGGCGCTGCACGCCTTCTCCCTACTGATCCAGCAGCGGCTCAGCACCGAGCTCGTGCACCCTCCCATCGGAGCCACGATCCACCTGCTACCGCCCTTGTGCCCGATGACGGTGTCGGTGGCCGACTTCGGCCACGCCGCTGAGCTGATCGACCGCTCCCGGCACGCGAGCACCAGGTGGCTGGAGGAGGGCGGACCGGACCTCCCCCACCCTGCCCGGTTCCTGTCACTCCACAGCCACGGCCACACCGCTCCCTGACGAACCGGGTGTCTCGTGGCATCGCACATGACGGCCGAATGATTCGCCCTACTTGAGGGGGGTGTGCCCCTTCTGCAGATCGTCGTAGGACCGCGTCCGCTTCGGTGTGGTCTTGGCGAAGCTGGAATCGGGGTAGAGGCCGCGCTTGGACAATGCCAGCGTCAGGACCGCATGAGCTGCACCATCGCCGAGCTCGTTGAGCGCTTTCGTGCTCAGGTTGGTGATGGTGTCGCAAGCGGAGTGATAGCAGGCGTCGTAGGGCTCCCCGGCCGCGCCACCGAACACGGCAGCCTCGACCTCGGTCTTGATGCCCTCTGCGCCGCTGAACAGGCCGCCCGACGGGATACCGACTTCGATGAACGGTCCGTAGTCGGAGCGACCATCAAACGCCGTCGGCGCCGTGGCCAGGTCCTGACTCTCGAAGTAGTCGGTGAACACCGTCTCGATCTCTGCGGAGCCGGGAGGGCCGGCGTCGGGGGTGTCGGAACCGTCGCCGTCATAGACGAACCGGACGTAGTTCGGGGAGCCGACCATGTCGAAGTTCAGGTTGGCGTAGATCCTGTTCAGCTGTCTCGTGTTGAGGTTGTCGACGTAGTGCTGGGCGCCCAGCAAGCCCGACTCCTCCGCACCCCAGAAGGCGAACCGGATCCGGCGTTGCAACTTCTTGGTGTACTTCTTGGTCGCCATCTGCTCGGCGATCTCAAGGGTCGTGGCGGCGCCGCTTCCGTTGTCGTTGATGCCCGGCCCCTCGGCAACCGAGTCCAGGTGGGCACCGACGACGACGGTCTCCCCCTTCTTCTTTCCCCGGGGTGAATCGGCGATCACGTTGTAGGTCTTGCGGTTGAGATCGGACTCGGTCGAGGTGAACACGCGTCCGGTGACGGGGCCGCTCTGGCTCTCTTCATAGAGCGCAACCGCATCGTCGTAGCTGAGGCCGATGACCGGGATGGACTTCGGCGCACCCAGTGTCCCGATCGTCAGGTCCGTACGCCCGGGGTTGCCCTCGTTGAAGATGATGGCCGCGTCATAGCCGGCGGCAGCCGCATTGTCGGCCTTGATCTCGAACGAGCAGGTGCCTCGCTGGATCAGCGCGATTGCCGGCGCAGCGGGAGCGGTGGGGAAGTCCGACGCCTCACACCCTGACGTACTGCCGGGCTCGGGCGCCGCCGGAATCACGACATCGTTGGTCGGCACGATCTGTCCCGTGACATCGCCGCTGCCGGAGTAGGAGAAGGCAGCCGTCTCAAAGTCCTGGGCTGTGGGAGAAAGCTCGGAGAACTCCGCCGGCTCAAGATCACGCGAGAACGGGAAGGTGAACTCCTGGATCCTCACCTTGTAGCCGGCCCTGCGCAGCGTCTTGGACACATACCTCACCGAGGCCTTGTAGCCCGGCGTTCCCGACGCGCGGGTGCCATCGTTGCGGTTGGCGATGCGCTGGAACTGTCGCTCGTGCTGCAAGATCTGGTTGACCGTGACAGCGTCTCGAAACTTCTTGGTGTTGACGTCGCCCGGACCTGAGGGACCTGAACTGGCAGCGACCGCCGAGCCAGCCATCGTTGCGATCAGGGCGGCGGCAAACCCGCCGACCATCGCCTTTCGTTGCTTTGTTCGTCGCATCCTGCGCTCTCCCTGCTGTCGAGGACGAGGATCTCTCGTCGCATATGACCACTCGTCGTACCGCGATAGCAGCCCGAGATGTGATGCACATCACGCAAGCAGGGGTGGGTCGAGGTGTCAAGGGCGAGTGGCACGTCAGCTGGGTACGACGAGTGGCGGGTCGGCCTCGTCCTGGTCATTCAGCCAGCGGGAGAAGGCCACCGCCGGGCCGCTGAGCGGTGCTGCGTTGTCCGGGCGCAGCAGGTAGTGGGCCTGGCGCATCAGGACCGGGTCGCCGGGTGCTGCGAAGAGGCGCCCGTCCCGCACGCTCTGTCGCGTGAAGCGCTCCGGCAGGATCGCCCACAGACTGCTCGTGGAGACGATCTCGATTGCGGCGAGCGAGGTGTCGACGGTCATGGGGGTCGGCGAGTCGGTTGTCGTGCCAGCGTCGTCGAAGAAGTGCCGCCACAGGTCGTCGAAGCCGAGCACCTGCACCCGAGGCTTGTCCCTGAGCGAATTCCGTTCGAGGGTCGGACCGTGCTCGTCGAGGTAGCCGGGTCCGTAGACCATGACCGCGTAGTCATCGTGCATCTTGGTGGCCCGGTATCCAGGCCAGGATCCGTTGCCCTGACGGATCTCGAGGTCGATCTCGCTGGGTAGCAGGGTGTCGGCCCAGATGGCGCTGATCATCCGGAGATTGATGTGGGGGAAGGTCGCCATGAAGTCGGGCAGTCGACCAGCAAGCCACGTCGTGGCGTAGGAGACCTGGACCCGGAGCGTGAGGCTCGACGCGCCCACGGAGCCGAACAGGCCGCTCGTGGCGGCGGCGAGCTCCTCGAAGCTGTCGCGGACTGCGGGGAGGTAGGCCTGCCCCGCGTCGGTGAGCCGCAGGCTACGTGGTCGCCGCTCGAAGAGGGCGACCTCGAGGTGCGCCTCGAGACTGCGTACGCGCTGACTGATCGCGGACGGTGACAGGTGGAGCTCGGCGCCGGCCGCCACGAAGCTGAGATGCCGGGCGCTGGCTTCGTAGGCATGAAGACCCAGGAGCGGAGGGATGTCGGAGGCGGACGCGTGAGGAGCTGTCATGCCACACATTATGGACCCCATAGGACACAAAAAGACCGTTTGACGCATGCTGAATCCGAGATCGACACTGAGGGTGTAGCGCCTCTTCACCCCTTGGAGCACCCCATGTTTTCCTCCTCGCCCGAGCTCGCCGATTCCACCCACCTCGCTTCCGCAACCGGCCTCGTCCTGAAGGGTCGCTACCTGAGCGTGTCCTTGAGCACCGGGACCTCGGCCTTCCACTACGTGTGGCTTCGGGACAACTGTGGGTGTGCTGGGTGTCGAGTGGCCCAGTCCGGGGAGCGGCAGCTCATCACGGCCGACATCCGCGAGGACATTGCCCCCGTGGCCGCCGAGGTGGACGCGGAGGGGGTCCTGCGGGTGGCGTGGAACGACGGTCACGCCTCGTCGTACACCTCGGCGTGGCTGTCCGCCTACGACTACTCCGCTCCCGGTCGGAAGGAGCCTGATGAGCCACGGCTGTGGGACTCGGGATTGAGCGAGGTGCCGACCTTCGAGCACGACGACGTCGTCGGCACCGTCGCGGGCCAGCTGGCCTACCTCGACGCCATGCGCAACCTCGGGGTGGCGCTCGTGCGCGGCACCCCTTCGCGCGACGGCGAGGTCGCCCGTTTCGCCGAGGCCATGGGTCACGTCCGCGAGACGACGTTCGAGCGAATTCACAACGTTCGCCACGACCCGACGGGATACAACGTGGCCCACACTGCGCTGGAGCTCAAACCGCACACCGACCTGCCCAGCTACCACTGGCCCCCCAGCGTGCAGCTGTTGCATTTCTTGGTCAACGACGCG
>JAKDNC010000638.1 GCA_030452025.1 Nocardioides sp.
CGTCAACGTGGACCGCTACGCGGCTCCTGCTGCACAACGCTGCGGCAGAACCACCTTTCACCGGTGGGGTCAGCGGACTATCCTTGAACTGGAGTCAGCCAATGGCTGACCGGATCCATCACGAGGAGTCTCCTCGACCGTTCTGTTGTCGGGCCACTCAGCGTCAGGAGTTGGTTGCCATGAGTTGGTGGTTGTGGTTGATCGTGATCGCCGTTGTGGCGGCGGCAGTCATGGCAGGTTTGCTCGCAATTCAGGCACGCCGACGTCGGGGCGGGGTCATCATCGACCCTGCTCAGTCGCCGCGCGCCCGTCGCCGGGGGATGCAGCGATGAGTCGCCTGATGCGCACCTCAGAGCTGATGAAGCGTCCGGTGGTCACGTTGGGCGGGGAGGACGTCGCTCAGGTCAAGGACGTCGTCTACTACGCCGGTGGCGGCGCGGTGAGTGGGTTCACCCTGGCCGGTCGAGGCCGGCTGTCGGGGCCACTGAAGCAGGCTCTGGCCTGGTCCTCGGTGATGGCACTGGGCCCCGATGCGGTCATGATCCGCGACGAGGACGTGCTTGAGCCGGCGGCGAACATCTTGGACCGCTCGGCCGCTACGGGCGGCGCGGGGGGCGATGTGCTCGGTTCCCAAGTGCTGACCGACACCGGGACCGAACTGGGTATCGTTGTCGACGTGATCTTGGAGGTCGCGGAGCGCGGCAGCGGACAGTGCGATGTGGTGGGCTACGAGGTGGAAGCGTCCGAGGCACTCGGGACGAAAGGAACCAAGGTGTTCGTCCCCCTGCCCGACACCATCGCCGCGTCGGGGGATCACCTGCTGGTGCCGGCCAGCGCGGAGAACTTCGTCGCCCACGACCTCGCGGGTTTCGGCGCTGCCGTGCGGGCGTTTCGTCAAGAGTTACAAGGAACGCGCCGATGAAGTTCTCCGAAGCGTCCGGGCGGCAGGTCGTGAGCAGCAACACCGCCGAAACCGTGGGCCAGGTCGCAGGGTTCGTGATCGACCCCCAGTCGCACAGCGTCGTCGCCATCACCCTGAAGAGGACCGAACACGGCGACACGGTCCTGTGGGCCGACCTGACCGCTTTCGGAGTGGACGCAGTCACCGTGCCAGACGCTGAGGTGATTCTCGGCGCCAACGACGCAGTCGCTGCCCTGTCGGGCAAGGACCACCGTCTGACAGGTAAGCGGATCCTCAACACCGACGGTCAGGATCTCGGCGCGGTGAAAGACGCAGACTTCGACCCCACCACCGGCCGGCTCACCGAATTGCTGTTAACCAACCACACGGTTCGCGGCGAGCACCTGATCGGGATCGGGTCGTACGCAGCCATCGTGCACGCCGACCCCTAGACGGTATGGAGTGACCGGTCGCGGTGGCGAGGTTGGTGACGTGGGCCCACACGGTGTCGTCGGTCGTGCTCACGCGGGCGTGGTGTCGGTGGATTTCTCGCGCGTGGAGCGTGCCGGACGGAACACGGTCCACCCGATCACTGCTGCGCAGAGAAAGAACGCGGCCGAGGTGTTCGTGCCTCCCAGCCGGGCGTGTCAGATGGTCTGTGTAAGCGGTTGGTCCCGGCGAAGGGATCATGATGTCTGCTGTGACCAATGGAAATGGTGTGAAGGACTACAAGAAGGACGCGGCTGCGCGTCGGGCTGACCGGGCTGACATGCCGGGCGCGAAGGCTGCTGCCGAGCTGGCCGAATCGGGGGCGCTGGATGGGTTGTTCGCCAAGATCGACTCCGGTGAGATCGAGCTGACTGGCGATGGTGGCTTCATCGGCGGCCTGATCAAGAGCACCCTCGAGCGAGGGCTGCAGGCCGAGCTGACCAACCACTTGGGCTACGTGAAGGGCGACCCTGCGGCCTCGGCGGTCGCGAACTCCCGTAACGGCACGAGCCCGAAGACGGTCGGCACCCAGGCCGGCGAGGTCGACCTGGCCATCCCACGGGACCGTGAGGGCTCGTTCGTGCCGCGGCTGGTGCCCAAGGGCAGCCGTCGGCTCTCAGGGCTCGACGAGATGATCATCAGCCTCTACGCCGGCGGGATGACCGTGCGCGACATCGCGCACCACCTGGAGTCCACGATCGGCACCGAGCTGTCCCACGAGACGATCTCCAACATCACCGACGAGATCGCCGAGGAGATCCTCACCTGGCAGGCACGGCCGCTGGATGCGTTGTACCCGGTGATCTACCTCGACGCGATCGTGGTGAAGGTCCGCGACGGCGCGCATGTGCGCAACAAGTCCGCCCACATCGCGGTCGGCGTGGACATGGACGGAATCAAGCACGTGCTGGGCATCTGGCTCCAAGACAGCGAAGGCGCGAAGTTCTGGGCCGGCGTGTGTGCCGAGCTCGCCAACCGCGGCGTCGCCGACGTCCTGATCGTGTGCTGTGACGGCCTGACCGGGCTCCCGGAGGCGATCGAGGCCACCTGGACCCAGGCGACCGTCCAGACGTG
>JAKDNC010000639.1 GCA_030452025.1 Nocardioides sp.
CGAGCTCACCGGTGCGACCCACTCGCTGCACGCGAAGAAGGGAATCACCGCGACCGGTGTGTGGGCCGGAAGTCTGGTCGACGTGAAGCTCAAGCCCAGCCGAGGGACCCACCTGGTCCTCCGCGCCGACACCCTGCCCGGCCTCACCACGGCGGTGACCGCGCCGATCCCGGACACGGCAAACCGGTTCATCATGGTGCTCCCCCAGCCCGACGGAACTCTCTACGTCGGGCTCACCGACGAAGCGGTCGAAGGTGAGATCCCGGACGTCCCCACGCCCACCGACGCGGAGATCGGGTTCCTGCTCGATGTGGTCGCCGCCGCTTTCGACCGGCCGCTGCGCCGCTCCGACGTGATCGGGGCGTACGCCGGGCTGCGGCCACTCCTCGACAGCGGAGGGTCGACCGCGGACCTGTCGCGCAGACATGCAGTGCTCACCTCGGAGACCGGCGTGATCACGGTCGTCGGCGGCAAGCTCACGACGTACCGCCAGATGGCCGAGGACGCGGTGGACGAGACCGGTCTGGCCCCGGGACTCTGTCGGACGAAGGACCTACCGCTGCTCGGCGCGGCCCCACGCCCGGTGCTCGCGACGCTGGAGGCACCGTCCCGTCTGGTGCGCCGCTTCGGGACCGAGGCGGACCTGGTCCTCGAGAACGCCCGGACCGTCACCGGGCGCGACGATGAGGAGCTCCTCGCCCCGATCGCCGACCACATCCCGGCCACCCTGGCCGAGCTGGTCTTCGGCGTCACCCACGAGGGTGCGGTCGACGTCGACGACCTGCTGGACCGTCGTACCCGCATCGGGCTCGTGCCTGCCGACCGCGAGCTGGCCGCTCCGACAGCCGAGCGCGCGCTTCAGTTGGTCGACATCCACAGCACTTCCCAGATGTGACCGTCGATGTCGCGGAAGGAGCCGCCGTACATCGGGCCCTGGTCGACCCGCTCCTCGGCGTCGGTGGCACCCGCAGCGGCGGCCCGCTCACAGAGCTCGTCGACCTCCTCGCGGCTCTCGGCGCTCAGGCAGAGCAGGATCTCCGTGCCGGTGTGCGGCGTGGTCTTGTGGAAGCCGTGGAAGAAGTCCGCGGCGAGCAGCATCACGCTGGCCTGATCGTTGATCACCAAGCAGGCGCACTCGGAGCTACCGAACTCCTGGTTGAACTCGAAGCCCAGCGCCGACCAGAATTCCACGCTCGAGGCGAGGTCCTGGACGGGCAGGTTCGGGAAGATCATGCGGCTCATGGTGGAGTCCTTTCGTCGGTGAGGCCTGCTGTCTGGATCGACCAACGGTCCGGCCCGAACTCATCGCCGCAGGGGCCGATGAATTTCACGGTGGCGCTCGGTCTGCACTCACGGCACACTGGTCACCACAGGAGGCGGACGTGAGCATCACCGAGCGGGACAACTTCGAGGACGTGGCCAACGGGTTCAGGCGCGAGCTCCTCGCGCACTGCTATCGGATGACGGGCTCGGCCCATGACGCCGAGGACCTGGTGCAGGAGACCTATCTGCGGGCCTGGAAGTCCTACGAACGCTTCGAGGGACGCTCCTCGGTCCGCACCTGGCGCTACCGGATCGCAACCAACGTCTGCCTGACCAACCTCGAGGGCCGTGGCCGTCGTCCCCTGCCGACCGGGCTGGGCACCGCCGACGCCCAGGCCGGCGACGAGCTGATCAGTGACCACGAGATCCCGTGGCTGGAGCCGGTCCCCGACGCGGCGGTCGTGGTCACCGAGCGCGACACGATCCGCCTCGCCTTCATCGCCGCACTGCAGAATCTTCCTGCCCGCCAGCGAGCCGTGCTCATCCTCCGTGACGTGCTCCGCTGGTCGGCCAAGGAGGTTGCCGAGGCCCTGGAGACCACGCCGGCGGCGGTCAACTCCGCCCTCCAGCGCGCCCACGCCCAGATGGCCGACGCCAACCTGACCGAGGAGAGCAGCCACGCCGCGCTCGACCGGGAGCAGGAGAAGCTGCTCGACGCCTATGTCGATGCCTTCTGGCGCAAGGACATGGCCGCGATCGTCGGCATGCTCAAGACCGAGGCGATCTGGGAGATGCCGCCGTTCATCGGTTGGTATGCCGGCAGCGAGAACATCGGCAAGCTCATCGACACCCAGTGCCCGGGCCAGTTCCACGACATGCCGATGCTGCGCACCACGGCCAACGGGCAGCCGGCGTTCGGGCTCTACATGCGCCAACCCGACGGCACCTACACGCCGTTCCACCTGCAGGTGCTCCAGATCGAGGGCAACCAGGTCGCGCGGGTGGCGGCGTTCTTCACCGAGGGCATCTTCGAGAAGTTCGGCCTGCCGCTGGTGTTGACCGAGGACGACCTCCCGGCAAGCCTCGCCACAGCGTCGGCATGACCTCGGCCACCGATCCGGTGGCCCTGCTCGAACGGGCGGTCAGCTTCGCCCGTGGCGCCTTGGCCTCGGCCACCGACGACTCCCTGTCTCGTCGTAC
>JAKDNC010000041.1 GCA_030452025.1 Nocardioides sp.
TCCTGACAACCCTTGGCCGAACAACGAAGGTCTTCCGACACGCGATCTCCTGTCTGGACGAGTGATGCCGGACGGCCACGGGGGAGGTCGTCCGGCATCAACGTGCGAGCACGAACGGGGGGATCGAACTCACTAGTTTAGTCTTGCACGACGTACGGCGGAATCCAATCCTGCCCTCATGTGTCCGGCGCCTCCTCGGTCACTTCAGCTCGCGGCCGAACGCATGGGTGCCACGCAACTCCGGATCCTGGCGGTTTCCGGCGGTGTTGGCCATCACCACGGCGATGTAGGGGAGGAAGACCGCGCCGGCGATCAGGATCCAGCGAAACCAGCCCGGTCCGACCACGACGGCTCCGACGAAGCAGAGCACACGGATTCCCATCGAGATCAGGTAGCGACGCTCCCGGGCTGCGATGCCCTCACCGCGTCCAGGTGCGGCGGTCGTGATCCGCACCGCGTCCGCGTCGTGTCGCTGCCGCTGAGCCATGTTCCCATCGTACGCCGCTAGGGTGAGCCCATGAGCAATCGAACGTACCGCGTCAGCGAGATCGTCGGCACCTCTCCCGACGGCATCGATCAAGCCGTCCGCAACGGCATCGAGCGAGCCAGCAAGACCCTGCGCCACATCGACTGGTTCGAGATCACCCAGGTGCGCGGCCAGGCCAAGGACGGCGAGGTCGAGCACTTCCAGGTGGGTCTCAAGATCGGGTTCCGGCTCGAGGACGAGTGAGCCGCATTGGCCCCGACTTTAGGAGTACCGACAAGTAATCAATAGCGTCGTGCGACGTGAGCAGATCCGTTCTCGTCACCGGCGGCAATCGCGGCATCGGTCGCGCCATCGCCGAGGCATTCATAGCCCAGGGCGACCAGGTCGCCGTCACCACGCGCAGCGGCGGAGCCCCTGACGGCGCACTCGACCTCAGGTGCGACATCACCGACCCGGACGCGGTGGACGCAGCATTCAAGGAGATCGAGGCGGCCCACGGCCCGGTCGAGGTGCTGGTCGCAAACGCTGGCATCACCGCCGACACGCTGGTGTTGCGCATGACCGAGGAGGACTGGTCCTCGGTCATCGACACCAACCTCACCGGCTCCTTCCGGCTGGCCAAACGCGCCGCCAAGGGGATGCTCCGGCTACGTCGCGGCCGGATCATCCTCATCTCCTCGGTGGTGGGCCTGCTCGGTTCAGCAGGGCAGGTCAACTACGCCGCGTCCAAGGCCGGCCTCGTCGGGATGGCACGGTCACTGGCCCGCGAGCTCGGTAGCCGCTCGATCACCACCAACGTCATCGCTCCGGGTTTCGTGGAGACCGAGATGACCGCCGTGCTCCCGGAAGACCGGCAGGCCGAGATCAAGAAGCAGATCCCCCTGGGACGGTACGCCGCCCCGGAGGAGATCGCGGGCACGGCCGTATGGCTGGCGTCCGACGCAGCGGCCTACGTCACCGGGGCCGTGATCCCGGTCGATGGCGGCCTCGGAATGGGACACTGAGGGACATCACATGACTGGAATTCTCGACGGCAAGCGGATCCTCGTCGCCGGCGTCACCATGGACTCGTCCATCGGCTTCGCGACTGCAAAAGTCGCCCAGGAGCAGGGTGCGACGGTGCTGATCTCCAATTTCGGCCGGGCGCTCGGAATCACCCGACGAATCGCCAAGCGGCTCCCCGTCGAGCCGGCGGTGCTGGAGCTCGACGTCACCGATTCCGATCACCTCGCAGGCCTCGCCGACCAGGTGAGGGAGCACGTCGACGGACTCGACGGGGTCGTCCACTCGATCGCCTACGGCAACCCGGAGACCCTGTTGGGCGGAAAGTTCATGGACGGTCCCTGGCCCGACGTGGCGCAGGCGCTGCAGGTCTCGGCGTACTCCCTGAAGTCGCTGGCCGCGGCAACCCAGCCCCTGATGGGTGACTCCGGATCGATCGTCGGGCTCACGTTCGACGCCACGACCGCGTGGCCGGCCTACGACTGGATGGGCGTAGCCAAGGCCGCGCTCGAGTCGACGAGCCGATACCTCGCCCGCGACCTCGGTCCTCACGGCATCCGCTGCAACCTGGTCGCAGCCGGGCCGCTCCGGACGCTGGCTGCCAAGGCGATCCCCGGCTTCGGCGACCTGGAGGAGATGTGGACCACCCGCGCTCCGCTGGGCTGGGACAACACCGACCAGGATCCCACGGCGCGCGCCGTCTGTGCCCTGCTCTCGGACTTCTTCCCGGCCACCACCGGAGAGATCGTGCACGTCGACGGAGGGTTCCACGCCACAGGGGCCTGACGGGCGGAGCTGGATTCTGTAGCGTGCTCGCGTGACGTCTTCGTTGGTCGAGCTCAGGGTCCTTGAAGGGCCGAACCTCTACTTTCCGCGCGCCGCCATCAAGTTGACGCTCGACGTCAGCACGTTGGCCGCCGCCGAGACGGAGCGCGCGAAGCGCTTCGCCACGCGGATCGGGCTACGGAGTTCCCGACCGGGTGCCCCCGAGACCGGCTTCCGGCAGAGGTTCACCACCCGCGCCGTGGCTCGGCTGGTCCGTGCAGTCGCCAAGGAGGCCGGGACGGCGCGCCTCGCCGTCCGTGTGCGCTCCACCAACGACCCGCACCAGATCATCGTGGCCTTTCCGTGGGCTCACCGCGACCGGGCCCCGGCCCTGGGCAGGGCGGTCGCCGAGGTGCTCGACGGGTTGCCGAGCCCCGACCTGGAGGAAGTTGTCTCGGCCGCCGCCGAGAAGGTCGCCGAGGCCACCCTCGGGGACAGGCCCAGGACGATCCGCCCGAAGATTCCCGTGGTCGCGGTGACCGGCACGAACGGCAAGACGACCACCTCACGGATGATCGCCCACATCGGTCGGGTCGACGGCCGCCTCGTCGGGTGGTCCAACACCGACGGCATCTACATCGACGGCGATCTGGTCGAGCCCGGGGACTACTCCGGGCCCTCGGGTGCCGGACGGGTGCTGGCCCACAAGCAGGTGCAGCTCGCGGTGACCGAGACCGCCCGGGGCGGCATCTTGCTCAAGGGGATCGGCGTCACGCGCAACGACGTCTCCGTGGTCACCAACGTGACCGCGGACCATCTCGGCCTGCACGGCATTGACACGGTCGATCAGCTGGCCGAAGTCAAGGGCGTGGTCCCGTGGATCACCCGCCCCGACGGTTGGGCGGTCCTCAATGCCGATGACCCGCGCGTCTTCGCGATGCGGGCCTACACCCGGGCGAAGCCGTGGGTGTTCTCGCGGGACCCGGACTCGCCGGCTCTCCGGGAGATCCTCTCCGCGGGGAGTGGTCGGGCCACCACGGTCATCGACGGGTGGGTCTGCATGCTCGTGCCGGGTCACGACCCGGATCCGCTGATCGAGCTCGTCGACGTGCCGATGACGCTGGCCGGACTATCGCGGTTCAACGTGGAGAACACGCTGGCCGCGGCCTCGGCCGCACTGGCGATCGGAATCCCGCGGGACTCGGTGGTCGAGGGGCTGCGCACGTTCACCCCGGACGCGGAACACAACCCGGGCCGAATGAACTTCTTCTCCGTCGGCGACGTCTCCGTAGTGATGGACCTGGCCCACAACGAGGCCGGCCTCGAGGCGATGCTGGAGATCATGAACGGCGTACGCCGCCCGGGTGCCCGCCTGCTGCTGGCCCTGGGCGTCGTCGGTGACCGAACGGACGAGCTGATCGAGAAGCTCGGCGAGATCGCCGCGCGCGACTCGGACGTGCTGGCCATTGCGCACAAAGCGAAGTACTTCCGCACCCGCACCATGGAGGAGCTGGACGCACTGATGCGGACCGGCGCAGAGCGTGTCGGCGTCACCGAGGTCGAAAGCCACCCGACCGAGGTGGACGGCCTGGCCGCCCTGGTCGCCGGGGCCGACCCCGGCGACGTCGTCGGAATCATGTGCCACGCGGACCGGGAGGGCTGCTACGCCTGGATCGCCGCCCACGGCGGGGAGCCCGACACCCCGGATCGCCTGCGCGAGAAGGTGCGGACCGCCCACCAGGACGGCTGAAGGGTCAGATCTTGGCAGGGTCCTCGGGTGGGGTGTAGTCCGGGTCCGCCAGGGGCAGGTCGTCGTTGGACGCCGCACCGGCCTGGGCCTGGTTGGACCAGTTCTCCAGCTCGGCCATGACCTGCGGGTGCTTGTCGACGCAGAGCACGACCAGGTCACCACGGTTGGCACGGCTCATCGCATGGCGGAGCGCATCGATCTCCTCAAGGATCGTCTCGACCTGCCTGCAGCGTGCGCCGTCCTCCATGGCGCGACGTACGCCCTCAGTGACGAGCTCGGCGATTTCACCGCGCTCGCGCCCGCGCAGCGCCTGGTCCTCACGGACGATCACGACGTCGAAGTGCTGCGCGGCCACTTCGCCGAGCTCACGCATGTCCTCGTCCCGTCGGTCGCCCGCGGTGGCAATGACGCCGATGCGCGAGGGACGGGCGAGGTCGTGGGCCAGGGAGTCGCCGACACGATCGACGAAGTCGCCGAGCGCGCGCATGCCGGGCGCGTTGTGGCAGTAGTCCACGATCACGTTCACGCCGTTGACCTCCACCTCGTTGAGGCGGCCGGGGGAGAGGTAGTAGTTCGTGGAAAAGGTGCGCAGGCCCTGACGGATGTCGTGCAACGGCGCGCCAGCAGCGAAGGCAGCTGCTGCCGCTGCCATGACGTTCTGCACGTTCATCCGCGCCCGCCCCCCGAAGGTGGCGGGCAGGAGGTGGGTCCAGGCCAGCTGCATCTCGCGGCGTCCTTCCTTGACCACGATCATCTCGCCCCGATCCGACGGCGCAAGGATGAGCGCCTTCCCACCACGGCGACAGTGCGCATCGATCATCTCGCGGGCCTCGGAGCCGGGCTCGTCCATCGAGAACCAGACCACCTGCCCCGAGCAACGCCGGCGCATCTCCCGCACCAGCGGGTCGTCTGCGTTCAGGACGGCGTGTCCGTCGCGTGGAACTGCCTCAACGGTCACGGCCTTCACGTTGGCCAGCTGCTCGATCGTGTCGATACCGCGCAGTCCCAGGTGGTCCGGCGCCACGTTGAGCACCACGGCGACGTCGTTGCGCTCATAACCCAGGCCCTCCCGAAGGATGCCGCCGCGGGCGACCTCGAAGACCGCGAAGTCCACACGCGGGTTCTGCAACACCATGCGGGCCGAGCGGGGACCGGAGGCGTCCGCACGGATCGTGAGCCGCTCATCGATGACGACTCCGTCGGTCGAGGTCATCCCGACCTTTCGGCCCATGCCCTTGAAGATGTGGGAGATCATCCGGCTCGTCGTGGTCTTGCCGTTGGTCCCGGTGACTGCCACGATCGGGATCCGCGACGTCGCACCGGGCGGGAAGAGCATGTCCACGACGGGTTTGGCGATGAACTGGGGCTCACCGATGGTCGGGTGGGTGTGCATCCGGAAGCCCGGGGCCGCGTTGACCTCGCAGATCGCCCCACCGGTCTCACGGACCGGCTCGGTGATGTCGGGGCAGATGAAGTCGATGCCCGCGATGTCGAGGCCCACCATGCGGGCGGCTTCCTCGGCGATCTCGACGTTCTCCGGGTGGGCCTCGAAGGTCCGGTCGATCGAGATGCCACCGGTCGACATGTTTCCGGTCATGGCGAGCTTGACCATGGTGCCCTCCGGAGGCACGTCGTTCATCCCGAAGCCCTGGTCGCGCACCCGCTCGATCGCGGCGTCGTCGACCTTTATCCTGGTCAGCACCTTCTCGTGTCCGACACCGCGGCGCGGGTCTGCGTTGGCCAGGTCGACGAGCTCCTCGATGGTGCTCTGACCGTCGCCGTTCACCGATGCGGGCACCCGCTCGGCAACAGCGGCGATCCGCCCGGCAATGACCAGGCATCGGTAGTCCTTGCCAGTCACGAAGGATTCCACGATGATCCAGCCGCCGCGCGACTGCTCCTCGGCGATCTCGAATGCCTCGCGGACGTCGTCGTCGGTCTGGAGGTCCAGGCAGACACCGCGTCCGTGGTTGCCGTCCAGCGGCTTGAGCACGACCGGGAATCCGATCCGGTTCGCCACCTTCACTGCTTGGTCGGCCGAGCGGACGGACTCCTGCTTGGGGACCGGGAGCCCCGCAGCGCTCAGCAGTCGGGTGGTCAGGTCCTTGTCGCTGGCGATGTCGACTGCGATCGAGCTCGTCTCGGAGGTCATCGTGGCGCGGATGCGCTGGGCGTGGACGCCCTGCCCGAGCTGGACGAGTGAGTGCTTGTTGAGCCGGATCCACGGGATGTCGCGGGAGACGGCCTCATCGATGATCGCCTGGGTGGAGGGACCGAACGCGGTGCGCTGGGCGCGGCGGATGAATGCCTCGAGCTCCTCCTCCCAGTCGAGGTCGGGGTCGGCCTCCACGAGGTGGTTCACCAACCGCACGGCCAGTCGCCCGGCCTCGAGGCCGACCTGCTCGTCGACGTAGCCGAAGATCACGTTGTAGCGACCCGGCTGCCCCTTCACCTGGCGGGTCTTGCCTCGCCGGATGTCATGGCCGACGACCTGCTGCAGGGCGAGCGCGCAGTGCTCGGCAACGTGGCCGAGCCAGGTGCCCTCGTTGAGACGCTCCACGAAGCCGCCCCGGTGCCCGCGCGAGCAGGTGTGCTCACGCAATCCGGGAAGCAGTTGGAGGAGGTTGTCGGTGAAGCCGGGGATCGTGTTGGTCGGATACTCCTCGAGCGAACCGAGGTCGACGACCAGGTGGATCGACCGGTCGTAGGACCAGATGTTGGACCCCCGGTAGACCCGGGTCTCCGCGATCGTCAGATCGGGAAAGGGCCGTCCTCCAGCGCGTGAGATCTCAGTCATGTGCCACCTCCGACTCGTCGTGGTTCTGCTTGTGGGCGCGTTTGCTGCGGGACTTGCGACGGCGCAGTGCGCCGGGGGAGACGTCGTCGGCGTCGATGTCGCGCGCCAGCTTCCTCAGGTCTCGGCCGGCCTCGACCAGCTCCGCCGCCTCACCCTGGTCAGCCTCCTGCTCCGGTGGGACAAGGCTGCGCGTGGTCAGGTTGAACGTGGAGCCTTCGGGCAGGACGTGCAGCACGACGCCGGAGGCGAGCAGCGGCGCCGACCGCTTGGCCTCGTGGGCGTTCGAGACGATGTTCGACGCATCGAAGAGAGTCACCGCACCCCGACCGATGACACGCATGATCTTCTGTTCGTTCTCGACCGTCACGACCGCAGCGGTGTCCTCGTCGACCCCGAGCCCCAGGAGCTGTGGGGACTGCGCCACGATCATCAGCAGCCTTCCGTAGCGGTTGCGCTGCTCGAAGTGCTGGTCGATGACCGTGTGCGGGAGCAGGTCGAGCCCAGCGGCCACCTGGGTCATCCGCTGTTTCGGGGAGGCCCCGCCGACACCGAAGGCAACCATGTGCGAGGACTGGATGCTGGCACCAGCGGACGTCCCTGCGATCACGGTCCCGCGATCCCGGGCGGCGAGAATCGCATCACCGAAGGGTGTCCCGGCCACGACGCTGGAGAGCTTGAGCTGGTTGCCACCGGTCATGAAGATGCCTGTGACATCGTCCAGGGCCTCGGCGAACGCAGGGTCCTGCCCCTGCTCCCTGTTCTCGGGACGGACGGAAACGACCTCGGCCGCACCGAGCTTGCGGAAGAGGGCGTCGTACACCTCGACGATCTCCGGTCCCAGCGAGGAGGCCGTGGCGATGACGGCGATCCTTGCACGCTCGCCTCCGCTGGCGCGAACGAACTCGGTGAGCACCGTCCGCCTCCGTAGCTTGTCCTCGGCGCCGCCGATGATCATCAGCGGTCCGGGGGATGATGTGGGGTCGATGTCATGCGTGTGCGATGGCATGACAGGCACACTATCGAGTGAAAGAGTTGCGTCGTGAACTCATCTACGAGAAGTCTTGCGATCGTGCGCCATGCCAAGGCGTCCCAGCATGCGGAGACCGACAGCGCACGGGAGCTCACCGACCGGGGACGGGCCGAGGCGACCGCGCTCGGTGCCTGGCTGGCCGGGGAGGCCGGGTTCGTCCCGGACGCGGCTCTCGTCTCGGCCGCGGTCCGAACCCGCCTCACCTGGGAGCTGCTGGTCGAGGCGGGAGGGTTCACCGCCGAGGCGAGCTATGAGGAGTCCCTGCAGTCGGCCGGGGCGGACTCGGTCCTCGACCTGGTCCGGCTGACCCCGGACAACGTGTCCTCGCTCCTGGTGGTCGGCCACAACCCGACCGTCAGCTACCTTGCCCAGCTCCTTGACGCGGGCAACGGCGACGAAGAGGCGATGCACATGATGATTGGCGGCTTTCCGCCCGGGGCGGTCGCGCTCTTCGAGTACGACGGCGCGTGGTCGGATCTGCAGATGGCCACCGCTCGCCTGACTGCATTCAGACCGGGGGCGACGGAGTGACGATGCCAGCGGCCGCGTCGGCGGCCTCGATCTCCTCACGCGAGATGCCCAGCAGATACATGATCGCGTCCAGGTAGGGCACGTTGATCGCGGTGTTGGCGGCCTCCTGGACGATCGGCTTCGCGTTGTAGGCGATCCCGAGCCCGGCAGCGTTGAGCATGTCGAGGTCGTTGGCGCCGTCACCGATGGCGATGGTGGCCTCTTCCGAAACCCCGACCGCCTTGGCGAAGCGACGCAGCGCCGCGGCCTTGCCGGCCCGGTCGACGACATCTCCGATGATGCGGCCAGTGAGTCGGCCGTCGACGATCTCGAGCTCGTTGGCATGAGCGAAGTCGAAGCCGAGGTCCTCAGCGATACGGTCGGTGATCTGGCTGAATCCTCCCGAGACCATGGCAAACCGGTAGCCGAGCCGCGTGAGAGTGCGCACCATCGTCCGGGCCCCCGGGGCGAGCAGGATGCCCTGGTGCACCCGGTCGAGGGCAGCCGCGTCCACGCCTTCAAGCAGCGCGACCCGGCTGCGCAGCGACTGTTCGAAGTCAAGCTCTCCGCGCATCGCCATCTCGGTGACTCGCGCAACCTCTGCCTCACAGCCCGCGTGCGCCGCCAGCATCTCGATGACCTCGCCCTGGACCAGAGTCGAGTCGACGTCCATGACAATCAGCCGCATGCCGCGCCGCAACAGGCTGGCCGGCTGCACCGCGACGTCGATGCTCTGACGTGCAGCCTCCTGAACGAGGCTGCCCCGGAGCCGGTCGGTCCCGACGCCGGAGACGTGCAACTCGATCGCGGTCACCGGGTAGCGGGCCATCCGCTCGATCCGGTCGATGTTGGCCCCGGAGTCCGCGATCCGGCCGGTCATCGCTGCCATCGCTGACGCCTTCAGGGGCGCCCCGAGGATGGTGACGTGGCTGCGCCCCTCCTTGCGGGACCGGTTGTCGCCGGTGCCGCGGGTGACCTCGACAGACATGTCGACCGAAGCGGCTGCCTTCTCGACGGCGTCGCGGAGCTTCTTCCAGTCCCGGGGAGCCGTGACCAGTACGCCGAGCACGAGCCGCCGCCGCAGGACGATCTGTTCGATGTCGAGCACCTCGACACCGGCCGTGGCCAGGGTGGCGAACATCGTGGAGGTGACCCCGGGCCGGTCCTTGCCGGTGAGCGTGATCAAGAGTGTCTTCGGTGCTTCGTGGGAGTCAGTCATGACGAGATGAGGCTACTGCGCCTTCCCGGGCGGCCATGCCTCGGGCGAGCAGGCGGCCACGACGGCCTGCCGCCCGGCGCGCTCGAGTGGCCGGAGAGCATCCTCACGGCGCATCGACTCCTGAGCCGTGACGGCCCCACCGACGTCCTCCAGGGCCAGGTCGACGATGGCCAGGGCCTGCAGGCCGCGGCCGACCAGGTCCACCGCGGCATCCGGGGTCCGGTGCGGCGCCGCATGGTGGGGGACGTGCCTGAGGTTCATCAACTCGTCGGCAACCTCCGGTCGCCAGCGGGCGACTTCGAGGTCCACGAGCGTGTCGGCGGTCTCAACGAGCGTTGTGCGCAGCGACCGGTCGGCCTCACCGAGATCGGTCAGTGGACGCCGGTGCGCGGCCAGCAGCCGCCACACGACTCCGGCCCCGGCACGGTGCGGCACCAGCCCCCACTCGGTGCCCTCGAGCACGACCGCTTCCCCCGCCTCCAGCGCCGCCTCGTTAAACGGTCGTGGTCCGCCCAGGCCACACAGGTCCCCCGGAACCGGCAGGGCCAGGCCTGCGGAGCGAGCCCCGAGACGCTGCAAGGGTCCGAGGGCAAGGACCAGGGGTGTCGTCGCTGTCTGGCCCGGAAGACCCATGACATCGTGCGCCGCGTCGCCGCCCACCACTGCGCTCAGAACGTCGTCCGGGCTCGCGTCACCACGGAGCCAGGCGGAGAGCCACCAGGCCATCCGGCCCGCGTCGAGGGGGAGTGCTGAGACCATGAGCCGGGACTCTAGTCGCGGTCGATAGGGTGATCCACATGACCGCTGTCCTGGAGTTTGCCGGAGTGACAGTGCGCCGTGGAGCGGCCACCTTGCTCGACTCGATCGACTGGACGGTCGAGGAGGACGAGCGCTGGGTGATCCTCGGCCCCAACGGTGCCGGGAAGACCACCCTGCTGCAGGTTGCAGCCGCCCAGATGCACCCGACCGCGGGAGTCGCGGGGATCCTCGACGAGGTCCTCGGCACCGTCGACGTCTTCGAGCTACGCCCACGCATCGGCCTGACCAGTGCGGCCCTGGCCGAGCGGATCCCCCGCCACGAGGTGGTCCGCGACGTCGTCGTCTCTGCGTCCTACGGCGTGGTCGGACGCTGGCGCGAGGAGTACGACGCCCTCGACCACGGGCGCGCCCGGGACCTCCTCACCGAACTCGGCGCCCATGCCCTGCTCGACCGGACCTTCGGCACCCTCAGCGAGGGCGAGCGAAAGCGGGTTCAGATTGCGCGTGCGCTGATGACCGATCCGGAGCTGCTGCTCCTCGACGAACCAGCAGCCGGCCTGGACCTGGGCGGCCGGGAAGACCTGGTCTCGACACTCTCCGTCCTCGCCCAGGACGAGTTCGCGCCCGCAACCGTCCTGGTCTCCCACCACGTCGAGGAGATCCCGCCCGGCTTCACCCATGCGCTGCTGTTGCGGGAGGGGAGGATCGTCGCCGCGGGACCGGTCGAACGCGTGATCACCGAGGGCCTGCTGGGGCAGACCTTCGGGATGCCGCTGCACGTCAGCCACGAGGATGGACGCTTCGCCGCGCGGCGCCGTACCCACCGTCAGGCAACCACGGCCGGATAGGGTTCCTTCATGGAATGGTTCCGCGATCACGCATGGGAGACCTGGCTCGGTCTCACGATCGTCCTGGGCGTGGCCGAGATGCTCAGTCTCGACTTCGTCCTGTTGATGCTCGCTGCCGGCGCCGGGGTGGGCATGCTCGCTGCCCTGCTGGGCGCGCCGGTCCTGCTCCAGGCCGTGCTGGCCGCGGTCGCAGCGGTCGCGGCGCTTGCGGTCGTCCGCCCCACCCTCCTGCACCGCATGCACTCCGGGCCGGAGCTCTCCCTGGGTCACGGCAAGCTGGTCGGCCAGCAGGGGGTCGTCCTCGCGACCGTGACCTCGCAGGAGCCCGGGCGGATCAAGCTGGCCGGCGAAGTGTGGACGGCCCGCCCCTACGACGAGACGATCGTGATCGAGCCTGGCATCACCGTCGACATCTTGCAGATTCAGGGAGCTACCGCGCTGGTCCACCCGGTGCCCTCCATCGAATAGCCATCGCAGCACCCAACAAGAAAGGAGAACGCATGCCAGCCCTTGGCATCCTTGCCATCCTGATCGTGCTGTTCGCCGTGGTCACGCTCGTGAAGTCGGTGCGGATCGTTCCGCAGGCACGTGCCGGCATCGTGGAGCGTTTCGGCAAGTACAAGGGGTCGCTCCCCGCCGGCCTGAACATCCTCGTCCCCTTCGTGGACAAGGTCCGCTACATGATCGACCTGCGCGAACAGGTCGTCTCGTTCCCGCCGCAGCCGGTGATCACCGAGGACAACCTGGTCGTCTCGATCGACACCGTCATCTACTTTCAGGTGACCGACCCCGTGGCGGCGACCTACGAGATCGCCAACTACATCCAGGCCGTCGAGCAGCTGACCATGACCACGCTGCGCAACATCGTGGGTGGGATGGACCTCGAGGACGCGCTGACCAGCCGTGACGCGATCAACAGCCGCCTGCGTGGCGTCCTGGACGAGGCCACCGGCAAGTGGGGCATCCGGGTGAACCGTGTCGAGCTCAAGGGCATCGACCCGCCGCCCTCCATCAAGGACTCGATGGAGAAGCAGATGCGCGCCGACCGTGACAAGCGTGCGGCCATCCTCACCGCCGAGGGTGAGCGCCAGTCCGCGATCCTCAGCGCCGAGGGCTCCAAGCAGTCTGCGATCCTCAACGCCGAGGGCGACCGGGAGTCCCAGATCCTGCGCGCCCAGGCTGACCGGGAGTCCTCGATCCTTCGGGCACAGGGTGAGGGACAGGCCATCCAGACCGTCTTCCAGGCGATCCACGACGGGCGGCCCGACCAGTCGCTCCTGGCCTACCAGTACCTCCAGATGATGCCGAAGATCGCCGAGGGTGATGCCAACAAGGTCTGGATCGTCCCGTCCGAGATCGGCAAGGCCCTCGAGGGGCTCGGCTCCACGATGACCGACCTCAAGGGCATCCCGCAGGAAGTCGACGGGCCTCGGGTGCGCGTCGACATGGGGGAGATGGAGGTCGATCCGAGCAAGCCGTCGGACACCTCGCTCTCCAGTGCTCACCAAGCGGTCCAGGAGGCCATCGCGGCAGCCAGAGGGGCCGCAGTCGGAAACGACGCAGCCGCGGCCAAGGCGGCCAAGGGCCAGGGTCCGGAGCCCACTCCGGAACCGACTCCGAAACCGGATCAGGCGGCACCTGACCCCGAGGACCCCCAGGCTCAGTGAGCCTGTATGAAGCAGCGCTGATCCTGCTCGCAGGGTTTGGCGCCGGCACCATCAACACCGTGGTGGGGTCGGGAACGTTGGTCACGTTCCCGACCCTGCTCGCGTTCGGCGTCCCACCGGT
>JAKDNC010000640.1 GCA_030452025.1 Nocardioides sp.
CTGTATGGGCTGAAGGCCGCCGCCGTGGCCGTTGTCGCTCAGGCGGTGCTGGGCATGGCGAAGAACCTCACGCCGGATGCCAAACGCGCCACCATCGCCGGTGCCGCCATGATCATCATCCTGCTCATCCCGAACCCGTTCGTGCAGGTTGGCGCGATTGCGCTCGGCGGTGTCATCGGGCTGGCCTGGCTGCGTGGGGAGGCGGCTGCGGAGACCGGAGAAACCGTTGCGGAGGCTGGCGGATCCGTTGCGGCAGCTGGCGTCCAGAGTCCTGATGCGCGGCAGCGGCCCGGTGGTGACGATGTGCCACAGGATTTCCGGGTGCGCATCTCCCGCAGGGTCGGTGCCGCCGCACTCACTGTCTTCGTTCTACTGTTGGCGGCGCTGCCGATCCTGACTGCCGTGACCGGAGACTCGAGTCTGCGCCTGGTCGATGTCTTCTACCGGGCGGGCGCGCTCGTCTTCGGTGGCGGTCACGTCGTGCTGCCGCTGCTCGAGGCAGAGACTGTGGCGACCGGTCTCGTGGGACACGACTCGTTCCTCGCCGGATACGGTGCCGCACAGGCGGTCCCAGGGCCGCTGTTCACATTCGCCGCTTTCCTCGGAGCGTCGACAACTTCGGGTCCGACGGGGCTGATCGGTGCCGGTATTGCATTGCTTGCGATCTTCCTGCCTGCAGCGCTCCTGGTCATCGCGGCCCTGCCGTTCTGGGAGCGACTTCGTCGCGCACAGGCCGTGCGACGGGCACTGCTGGGAGTGAACGCAGCCGTGGTCGGCATCCTCGCCGCGGCCCTCTACGACCCGGTCTTCACCCAGGGCATCACCTCACCTGCCACCCTGGCGCTGGCGGTCGCAGTCTTCATCGCTCAGGTGAAGTGGAAACTGCCTGCCTGGGCCGCCGTCATCGCCGCCGGCTTGATCGGGTTCGCGTTCCTCTGACAACCCTCTTGCGGCCACCCTCATTCTGCTGGGTTTCGCCGAAACACCTATGGAGCGTCGCCGCACCTGTGCGTGCACAGGAGTCTCGATGCGACGGCGTTGTATCGAGGCTCGGGAGCATGACAGGGGTGCGCTCAGCTGGCGCTCGCGGGGTTCGCACGGAGTTTCGACATGTGTCCGAGTGCACACGAGTCTCGGGGCAGGAACTGCGCACGGAGACATAAGATCATGGCATGACCTGGAAAAACGACTTATGAAGTGGAAATTGGCCTTCGCAGCGGTGGCGGCGCTGCTGGTCCTCAGCGGGTGCAACGCCGCGCCACCGCAGAAGAGCGAGACGCCGTCTCCGAAGACGACTCCTACGCTCGCCGATCCGATCGATCTCGACTACCACGCGACCCTGGTGGTCGACGACGGAGCAGGCCACGCACTTGTCACAGACTGGTCAGCGGAGAAACTGCGCGCGATCGACCCTGACGGTGAAGAGCTGTGGAGCCTCGATGCCCACCTCAATGACGAGGTCGGAGGCGGGATAGAGGCCTTCTCTGTAGGAGGGAACGTGGTTATCAATGAGCTTTCCGGTGGAACAACAGCATATTCCTGGGCCGATGGGAGTGAATCCTGGTCGTTCCAGATCCCAGATACCGTGAATGCATGCCATCCGGCGCAGGATTTCGCTGCACAGACGACAGGCACCAGCAACATCCTCGGCGAGGGCGATTTGATTCTTCTCGAATACCTGGGAATCTCCGGAAGTGGTGGCTGTGAGCCGTCCTCGGAGAACGGGAATGCGATGGTCTACGCACTCGATCCGACGACAGGAAAAGAGGCCTGGCCCTCACTGTCGATCGGTACCGAAGGGAAGACCTTCGGCGGAATAACGATGAATATATCTCCGGACCGAAAGTACGGCATCGCATCTTGGCAAGACGGCGAAGAATCGATGGTCACCCGGATTGCGCTGGACACCGGGCGACACACGACTGTCCCCATCACCTCGGCGCGTTCGATCGACGACACCGGCATCGACTACTACGACGTGTACCCGACGACCGATCCGACGAAGCTGCTCTATGTCTACGGATCGGAAGCTTCGGACGACCCATACAGTTCGACTGTGACAAGGGTGGCGCAACTGACCGTTCCCAGCGGGCTCCCTGACACTGATGCAGGGACTCTCGACGGCATAGACGAACCACGGGACCTCACGATGGAGGACACTTTCGACTCGGTCTGTGCGACAGATCTGGTCTTCACTCCGGATGGCGAGCCCGCATGTGTCCAACCCCAGCTTTTCGCCTCGGCGGTCAAATACCAAGGGGCGGACGGATCTCCACAGGGATGGTACGCGGATGCCCCCGAAACGGCGTTGGAATCGATCGGTGCCTTTGGGACACCGCAATATTCTCCGGTTGACACTAAAGGCGGAACGCTGTTGGTCGTGCCGGGAAGCGAATCGGGCTTATTGGCATTGAACGCGAAGACGGGAAAGACAGTCTGGGAGGCAGGCGA
>JAKDNC010000641.1 GCA_030452025.1 Nocardioides sp.
CTGCGAGCAGGGGTTCAAGTACATCGACGTGCTGCTCCAGTGCGTGGTGCACCAAATTGTCGTCGGAGACGGCGCGGGCACGCGCCAATGCGATCTGCTGCAGCACCACGGAGTGGGCGCGACGCAGCGCTCGGTTGCCGGACGCCTCCGCCAAGTGGCGGTGGAACTCCAGTTGTGCGCCGTCGGCATCAGTGGGCCTCTTCGCCAGCTTCTTGGTCTGCTTCAGGAGGTCGGCAAGCCTGGCCAATGTGTCAGGGTCGGCCTGGGCAGCGACCTTCCTCAGCGCATAGACCTCGAGCGCGGCGCGCAACTCGTAGAGATCCCGCAGTTCGGCGGTCGAGATCTCACGGACGTAGGCGCCTCGGTGGCTCTTGGTCGTGAGCATTCCCTGACTGGCCAAGCGCTGGATCGCCTCGCGCAAGGGGCCGCGACTGATCTGGAGACTGTCCGCCAGCTCGACCTCGTTGACCCGGACCCCGGCGGCGAGTCGGCCGTCAAGGATCATCGCGCGGATCGCGTCCTCGGCCAAGGTGGCATAGGTGTTGCGAGAGCCGCCGAGTGGTGTGACGGTGTCGAGATTCACGGCTGTCGCCTTCCGTTGGCGGATCCTGTGGAACGGATGTTACGCGTCAACTGTTGACGGAACCACCCGAACAGAGGTTCACTACGATTGTCAACAGTCAACACCAGACCCCTGGGAGTGTCATGAACATCGGTCGGCTGCTCAGTGAGACAGCGCGACACCACGCGGATCATCCCGCCCTGCGTTACGGCGACGTCGAGCTCACCTACCGCGAACTCGACGGGCGGGTGAACGCTCTGGCGCACGGCCTTCGCGGCCTCGGCATCAAACAGGGAGAACGCGCCGCGTTCATCGCGTGGAACCGCGCCGAGATCATCGAATGGCTCTTCGCGTCGTTCAAGCTCGGCCTGGTGGTTGTTCCCCTCAACGCTCGCTACAACGCCGACGAGATCGCCTATCACCTGCAGGATGCCGAGGTCTCGGTAGTCATGCACGGCCCCGAGTTCGGAGAGATCGTCCACGCGGCACGCGCCCAATCTCCGTCCGTTCGTGCTGTCGTCGGCGTGGGAGCAGACTATGAGGCCCTCGTCAACGAGAGCCGAAGCGAGACCGATCCGGTCGTCGAGGTCAGCCCAGACGACCCGTGCTGGCTCTTCTACACCTCCGGCACGACCGGCCGCCCGAAGGGCGCGATGCTCACCCACGCCAACCTTCTCTTCGCAGTGGTCGGGTGGGCCGCCGACCTTACGCCGCTCACCCCCGACGACGTGACCCTGCACCTCGCCCCGCTCACCCACGGGGCCGGGTTCCAGGCCATCGTGGCAGTCGCCAAGGGCTGCGCCCAGGTCATCCCGGTGCCCGCTTCGGTCACCGCCGCCGAGACCCTGGACCTGCTGGTCGACCACGGCGTCACCAACACCTGGATGGTGCCCACTCAGGTCGTCCGGCTCGTTGCTGAGTTGAGAGAAAGGTCCACGACTGGACCAGCAGCCCTTCCGGCACTCCACTCCATCGTCTATGGCGGCGCGCCCTTCCACGTCGACGACCTGATCGCCGCCATCGAGGCACTGGGCCCCGCCCTGGTCCAGCTCTATGGTCAGGGGGAGACGCCGATGACGGCGACCTACCTACGGCACGCCGAGCACCGACTCGATGACCCCGCGTTCGTGACCCGACTGGCCTCGGCAGGCGTGGCGCGTACTGGTATGGAGGTCCGCGTGGTGGGTCCGGACGACCCGCCCCTGCCGGATGGTGAACCCGGCGAGATCGTCGTGCGTGGGCCTGCTGTGATGAAGGGCTATTGGCGCCGCCCCGAGGAGACTGCGGACGCGTTGCGCAGCGGCTGGCTCCACACCGGCGATGTCGGTGCTCTCCGTGACGGCTATCTGTTCCTGCTCGATCGGATGAAGGACCTGATCATCAGCGGTGGATCGAACGTCTATGCCCGCGAAGTCGAAGAAGTCCTCCTCAACCACCCTGCCGTTGCCGAGGTTGCCGTGATCGGTCTGCCTGACCGGGACTGGGGAGAGCGCGTGGTTGCCGTCGTCGTCGCCAACGGCACCGCAGACGCCGACGGCCTCACCGCCTTCGCCCGCGAGCGGATGGCGGCGTACAAGCGTCCGAAGCAGTACGAGTTCGTCACCGAGCTGCCACGCAGTGCGTACGGCAAGGTACTCAAGCGGGAGCTTCGCGACTCCCTGGTCAACATCTAGGAGGAACCATGAGTCGACGAGTAGCCGTGGCCGGAGTGGCCCTGTCCGATGTGGGTCGAGTCGACCACGCCTCGCCGTGGGCCCTCATCTCGCAGAGCAGTCGCCGCGCGTTGGCCGACGCCGGGTTGACTCCCGATGAGGTCGACGGCCTGGCATCGACCTCACTGGGCATGTTGGCGCCGGCCGATGTCGGCGAGTACCTCGGCCTCCGTCCCC
>JAKDNC010000642.1 GCA_030452025.1 Nocardioides sp.
CTCCGTCCGCCCCCACCACGAATCGAGGTCCGCACCGTGAAGGCTCTCGCCGCACGTCGTCATCATCCGATGGCGCTACTCGTGATCCTGTTGCTCGCGCTCGTCGCGACCGGCGGGCTGTACGCGGCCCTGCAGCCGCAGACGGCACAGGCCGAGGCCTACACGCAGGACGATGTCGACGCCGGAGAGGCGCTCTTCCTCGCCAACTGCGCGACCTGCCACGGTCGTAACGCCGAAGGTCTCACCGATGCCGACGGCAGCACGCTCGGCCCCTCGTTGATCGGCGTCGGAGCCGCCGCCGTCGACTTCCAGGTGGGCACCGGTCGCATGCCGATGCAGAACTCCGGTGCGCAGGCGGCCCGCAAGCCCCCGCAGATGACGGACGACCAGACCCGCGAGCTGGCCGCCTACGTCGCGTCGCTGGGCCCCGGCCCCGCGGTCCCCGACGAGGAGTGGCTGGACACCAGCCAGGGAGACGCCACCAAGGGCGGCGAGATCTTCCGCATCAACTGCGCCATGTGCCACAACGCCGCTGGCGCCGGCGGTGCGCTGACCCGTGGCAAGTACGCCCCGCAGGTCATCGGACTCGAGTCCCGGCATGTCTTCGAGGCAATGGAGATCGGGCCGCAGAACATGCCGGTCTTCAACGACAACAATCTCTCCCCCTCCGACAAGCGTGACGTCATCACCTACCTCGAGACCCTCGAGGAGACCGGCTCTCCCGGCGGTGTCTCGCTGGGCTCGCTCGGTCCGGTGACCGAGGGCCTGTACGCGTGGACGATCATCCTGTCCCTGCTCCTGGGCTGCGCAGTCTGGCTGGGGGCGAAGGCCAAGTGAATGCGACCATGAACAACACTCCCGACGGCAGCTCCTCCTCCCGCGGCGTCAGCACAGTCGCACCCAAGGAGGGCGGCGGATTCCCGAACCCGGGTCTGCCTCCCCACGTCCATCGCCAGGCGGACCTCTCCAAGGGCGCCGAGAAGCGCGCCGAGCGCGTGGTCGCCGCCATGTTCCTCCTCAGCGTCGTGGGGTCCGTGATCTTCATCGCGGCCTACTTCCTGGTGACCCCGACGGGCGCGAACGTCTTCGCCGAGCAGGGCTCTTCCAGCGCCCTGTGGTGGTCCAACCTGATCACCGGACTCGGCCTGGCGATCGCGGTCTTCTTCATCGGCGCCGCGGCGGTCCACTGGGCCAAGACCCTGATGCCCGACGAGGAGATGGTCGAGGAGCGCCACGACATCCGCAGCCCCGACGAGACGCGCGATGCTGCGGTGGGCATCATCACCGACGGCCTGGAGGAGTCCGGCATCGGACGCCGCCCCCTGATCGTGACCGCCATGGTGGCCTCGCTGACGGCCCTGCCGATCGCGGTGCTCGCACCGCTGTCCACGCTGGGTCCGCTGCCGGGCAACAAGCTGCACCACACCTTCTGGGGTCACAACCCCGGCCAGCGTCTCGCCCGTGACCACGACGGCACACCCATCAAGCTCGCCGATGTCGCGCTGAACTCGATCTTCCACGTGATGCCCGAGGGTCTCACCCAAGAGACCCCCTATCACCTCGAGGAGCGTGCGAAGGCCGCGGCGGTGATCGTCCGCATCGATCCGGGGCTCTCCAAGAACGAGGGCAGCGCGTCGATGGGCGTCGAGGGCGTACTCGCCTTCTCGAAGATCTGCACCCATGTGGGTTGCCCGGTGGCGCTCTACGAGCAGCAGACCCACCACATGCTCTGCCCGTGCCACCAGTCCACCTTCGACGTCACCGACGGCGCCAAGGTGATCTTCGGCCCGGCACACCGCCCGCTCCCTCAGCTCCCGATCGAGGTGGACGACGAGGGGTACCTCATCGCCCCCGGTGATTTCACCGAACCGATCGGTCCCAGCTTCTGGAATATCCACAAGGACAAGTGATCTCGTGACGACCACGACTCCCAGCACCCGGAAGCAGGCTTCGGCCGACGGGGAAAGCTCCCGCGTCTACAAGCTCGGCGCAGTAGGTGGCGACTGGCTCGACCAGCGCGTCTCCGGCGGCGGCTTCGTCAAGTTCATGGCCCGGAAGATCTTCCCCGATCACTGGTCGTTCATGTTCGGCGAGGTCGCGCTCTACAGCTTCGTGATCCTGCTGATCTCGGGCACCTTCCTCACCATGTTCTTCGACCCCTCCATGGAGGAGGTCGTGTACAGCGGCCCGTACGAGGCGCTGCAGGGCGCGAGCATGTCGAGGGCCTACGAGTCGGTTCTCGAGATCTCCTTCGAGCTGCGCGGCGGCCTGCTCTTCCGCCAGATGCATCACTGGGCGGCCCTCGTGTTCATGGTCGCGATCTTCGTGCACATGTTCCGGGTGTTCTTCACCGGCGCCTTCCGCAAGCCCCGTGAGCTGAACTGGCTCGTCGGCTTCACGCTCATGGTCCTGGGCATGGTCGCCGGCTTCTCCGGCTACTC
>JAKDNC010000643.1 GCA_030452025.1 Nocardioides sp.
AAGGGCTCGCGATGCTGACTGCGGTGCGTCCGAGCGACAGCGGGAGCTAGGAGTTCACGAGCGCAGCCAGTTGCGCGGTGCGTCCGCCCAAGAGTAGACGGAGTCGCTCGGCACGCTTCACGTAGAAGTGGGCATCATGCTCGTAGGTGAAGCCCATGCCGCCATGCACCTGCAGGTTGGCGGCCGCGTTGCGCTGAGCAGCGTCAACTGCCACCACTAGGGCAGCGCTGGCGTTGAGCACAGTATCCGCATGCCCAGCGTCACAGCTCGCGGCAGCGAAGCTCACCTGCGCAGCGGCAGCCTCAGCCCGCACCGCCATGTCGGCACAGGCGTGCTTGATCGCCTGATTGACGCCGATGGGGCGTCCGAACTGTTCCCGCTCCTTGGCGTGTTTCGCCGATGCTTCACTGCAGCCCCGGGCAACGCCGGCCAGTTCCGCTGCCACCAGAAGGGTCATGCGTGTGAGGATCACAGCAGACCCCTTTCCCGCCCTCTGAAGCTCGGTGTCGGTGAACTCGGCGCGGGCCAAACGCACAGCGGGATCTACCGCTGCCACCGCCACAGTGGAATCCTGCACCCTGACCAGGCCGACCGCATCACCGCCGCCCAAAGCAGTGGCGAACACGCACAATCCGTGCTCGGGCAGGTCGACCACCCAAGCTGGTCCGGTAAGTCGACCTTGGGTGAGGGCGAGGCCAGGCATCCCGACCACCATGCCCACGCGCTGTTCGCCTGCAGCGATCGCCGCGGCCAGCTCGTGGTCTTCGGCGGCCAAGGCGACATGAGCGCCAACCACGCACGGCAGGAAAGGGCCCGGGGCTACGGTGCGGCCGATCTCGGAGAAAACGAGGACCTCGTCGGTGATGCCCGCACCGACTCCGCCAGCCGACTCCGGGAGCCCGAGACCGAGCAGACCCACCTCGGCCAGTGCACGCCAGTCATGGTCCGAGACGGCGACGGGTTCATCGCGGCGCTGCCTGATCGACTCGGCCGGAGCATGGGCGGTCAGCACGTCATTCGTGACTGCGATCAGTTCGAGTTGCTCGTTGGTGGGCAAGAGGTACATGTCAGTCTCCTAGCGAGGCAGGCCGAGTACGCGGTCGCCGATGATGTTGCGTTGGATCTCGGACGTGCCGCCGCCGATGGTCATGGAGAAGGCCTCCAAGAATCGGCCCGTCCAGCCGTCTGATCTCGTCTGCGAGGTGAGCTCGAGGCTGTGCGTCCCGAGCAGGTCCATGGCGAGGCGCGCGACTGACTTCTCGAGCTCACTGAAGTAGAGCTTGACGATGGACCCCTCAGGTCCAGGCGTCGCGGACCTTTCGTTGCGCGAGACCCCGACGTACGTCATGGCCCGCAGCGCGGCGACCTCGGCGCGGGCGGTGGCCAAGCGGCGTTGCAGTTCGTCATCGCCGAGCAATCCGAACTTCCTGGCGAGCTCGATCAGCTCGTCAACGGTCGTGGCCAGCCGTACCTGTCCCGCGGTGAACGCGGTACCGCGCTCGAAGGACAGCGTGGACATGGCGACCTGCCAGCCTTGGTCGACCTCACCGACGACATTGGCCAGCGGGATCCGTACGTCGTCATAGAATACTTCGCAGAAGTGATGTGCTCCGTCAATGGTTTCGATGGGGCGCACTTCAATGCCGGGGCTGCGCATGTCGCATATGACCCAGGTGATGCCGTGGTGCTTACTCGGCCCGTCAGAGTTGGTCCGCACAAGAAGTTCCTGGTAGTCGGCCAGGTGGGCGTGACTGGTCCAAATCTTCTGGCCGTTCACGACCAACTCGTCGCCTTCGATAAGCGCCTTGGTACGCAGGGACGCCAGGTCCGACCCGGCCCCCGGTTCGGAGAAGCCCTGGCACCAGATCTCCTCGCCACGCAGGATGCTGGCCAGATGCGTGGACTTCTGTGCCTCCGTGGCCCGGCTCATCAGCGTGGGTCCGGCATGATGGAGGCCGACGAAGCACGAGTCCATGCTGGGCAAGCCCGCCCGGCCGTACTCCTCGAACCAGATGAGCTGCTCTTGGAGCGACAGCCCGCGGCCGCCGTATTCGACCGGCCAGTTGATCCCGGCCCACCCCGCCTCATGTTGGGTGCGCTGCCACGCCAGATCATAGTCACGCATCTCGGTCCCGCTGTGGGGTCGCTGCTCAGTCGGCTTGTGCTCGGCCAGCCAAATGCGCACCTCTTCGCGGAATTGATCCTGCTCGGGAGTGAAGTCGAGGTCCATTGCATGCGTCCTAACGGATCCTGGGTGGGCCGAGCCGCGGGCGTTCGGCCACCGGCTTCATTCCGTCATTGCCCAACTGGGTCCAAGCAAGGCCCGTACGCTTGGCGATCGATGGCGCCACATCCAATGATTCCCAGATCGCCCGGATAGTGCCCTGGATGGCCTCGGGCCTGCGACTGGCAATCGTGGTGGCCAGATCTGCGGCCCGG
>JAKDNC010000644.1 GCA_030452025.1 Nocardioides sp.
TGCTCGTGGACGAAGTCCAGGTCGACCGCGGCGCCGTGTCCGGGCACCACGACGGTCGAGGCGGTCATCAGTGAGATGGCCAGGTCGAGCGAGGACGGCCACTCCATCGGCCAGCAGTCCTCGCCGTAGGCCGGGGGAGCCGACTCCTCCACCAGATCGCCGGCCAGGAGGACGTCCGCGTCGGGCACCCGCACGACGATGTCGCCAGCGGTGTGGCCGCGTCCGGGGTGGAGCAGCTCGACCTGCCGGTCACCCAGGTCGATGACGCGCGCCGAGGAGAAGACCTCGGTGGCGGCCACGATCGGGGTGGCGATCACCTCGGGTCCGTGGGGGTCGTCGGGGTCGTCGGCGTACCCCCGCTTCGCCCGCTCCCCAGCTGGCACCGTGTTCGCTGCCGCCGCCTCGTGAGCGTGGATCGGAACCGTTGCGAAGAGATGGTTGCCGAAGGTGTGGTCGAAGTGTTCGTGGGTGTTGATCGCCGCCACGACCTCGCCGGCACCGAGCGCACGAATCGCCTCCAGGGTGGCGCGCATCTGCGTGGTCGAGGCCAAGGTGTCCACGACGACCAGACCGGCCCCGCCCGCGATCACGGTGAGGTTGACATCGAGCCATTCGTGGCGTGCGAGCCACACCCGATCGGCGACTTCGGAGAAGGTGGCAGGCATCTGACCACCCTAGTCACCCGGACGTCCTGCGTTGTGGCTGCCGGGGCGACCGGTTCGCAGGACGTGCGAGGCGCTCAGTCCGTTGGCATGGAGCATGCAACTGGTCAGGTAGCCGCGGTCGAGCCGGTGGGCCGCCCGGGGGTGGGTGGAGGCGCTGGATTGTCCGAGTACCCTTGGCACTCGGACAATGTGAGTGCCAACCAACGGCCGGAAGGAGGAGACATGGTCGAGGATCGTCGACTCGCCGTGCTGCGCGCCATCGTGGAGGACTACGTCTCCACCGAGGAGCCGGTCGGCTCCAAGGCGCTCGTCGAGCGCCACCGGCTCGGAGTGTCGCCGGCCACGGTCCGCAACGACATGGCCGCGCTGGAGGAGGAGGGCTTCATCGCCCAGCCCCACACCAGCGCCGGACGGGTGCCCACCGACAAGGGTTACCGCCTCTTCGTGGACCGGCTGACCACGGTCAAGCCGATGAGCGCCGCGGAGAAACGCGCGATCTCGTCGTTCCTCGACGGGGCCGTCGACCAAGACGATGTCGTACGCCGTAGCGTGCGGCTGCTCTCCCAGCTCACCCGCCAGGTGGCAGTCGTTCAGTATCCGATCCTCAGCCACAGCACGGTGCGCCACGTCGAGCTGGTCGCGCTCATGCCCAACCGACTGCTGGCCGTTCTGATCCTCAGCAGCGGCCGGGTCGAACAGCGCATCGTCGAGCTGGACTCCGAGCTCGCCGACAGCGAGATCGCCGACCTCCGCATCTGCATCAACCGCGCCGCCACCGGGGAGACCATCGCCGACGCGGCGACTGCCCTGGGCGCGGTCATCGACGAGATCGCACCAGAGGTCAGGGCCGCGGCCGGACTCGTCGTGCAGGCCCTCGTCGACGCCATGTCCGACCACCGCTCCGACCAGCGCGTCGCCGTCGGTGGCGCGGCCAACCTGGCCCGGTTCGGGGAGGGGCTCGACACCACGATCGGCCCCCTGCTCGAGGCGCTCGAGGAGCACGTGGTGCTGCTCAAGCTCCTCGGCGAAGCCAGTGCCGGAGGTGCGGTCACCGTGCGGATCGGCCACGAGGTCCCCTACCAGGATCTCGCGACGACCAGCGTGATCGCCACCGGCTACGGCCCGGAGGACCAGACGATGGCCTCGCTCGGAATCGTCGGCCCCACCCGCATGGACTACCCCGGGACGATGGCAAGTGTGCGGGCTGTGGCTCGCTACGTCTCCCGGATCCTCAACGAAGCGTGATCCACCACCCGATCAACCAGAAGGACTCATGAGTCAGGACCTGTACGAGCTTCTCGGCGTGTCTCGAGACGCCGACGATGACACCATCAAGAAGGCCTATCGCAAGCTCGCCCGCAAGCTGCACCCGGACGTGAACCCGGACCCCGAGACCCAGGACCGGTTCAAGGAGGTGTCGCTGGCCTACGAGGTGCTCAGCGACCCGCAGAAGCGCGCGTCGTACGACCGAGGCGGCGACCCCTTCGGCGGAGGCATGGGCGGAGGCGGCGCCGGCGGATTCGGCCAGGGCGCGGGCTTCTCCTTCACCGACATCATGGACGCCTTCTTCGGCGGCCAGGGAGGCGGCGGAGGAGGCCGTGGACCCCGGCAGCGGATGCGCCGAGGCCAGGACGCCCTGATCCGTCTCGAGATTGATCTGGCCGAGGCCGCCTTCGGCGTCACCCACGAGCTCAAGGTCGACACCGCCGTCACCTGCGAGGCCTGCCACGGCGACGGCGCAGCGGCCGGATCCAAGCCGATCACCTGTGAGA
>JAKDNC010000645.1 GCA_030452025.1 Nocardioides sp.
CAGGCGAACCTGCCGGGAAAATGATCTACCCGCTCGTCCGCGAGCTTGCCGATGACGGGATCCCCGTCACGGCGGATGTGCCGGGTACTGAAACTGGCCCGCCAGCCCTACTACCGCTGGCTGGCCGCTCCGGTGACTCCCGCCGAACTCGACCACGCTTACCGTGCCAACGCCTTGTTCAACGCCCACACCGACGACCCGGAGTTCGGCTACCGGTTCCTCGTCGCCGAGGCACGAGACGCCGGCGAGCTGATGACCGAGCGGACCGCGTGGCGGATTGAATCCCCCCGGCGTGTCGGGAGACTGTCTCAAACGGACGACGCCACGAGTTGTGGCGCCGCTGTGCGAGCGTAGTACGCCTCCTCTAGTTCGGCCGGCGGGATGTCGCCGCAGTACCCGTACAGGCGCCGGTGATTGAACCAGTCGACCCATTCGGCGGTGGCGATCTCGACCTCGTCGACCGTCTTCCACGGCTTACGCGGCTTGATCAGCTCGGTCTTGTACAGCCCATTTATCGTCTCCGCGAGCGCGTTGTCATACGAATCCCCGGTGCTCCCCACCGAGTCCGCGATGCCCGCCTCGGCAAGAACCTGCCCGTGCCGAATCGAGGTGTACTGCACCCCCTTATCGTGGTGCTGTACTAGCTCGGTGAAATCGACTGTGCCGTACCGGTTGCGGGTCCACACGGCCTGCTCGAGAGCATGGAGCACGAAATCGGTGCTCATACTCGTCGAGGCCGCCCAGCCGAGGATCCTGCGGGCGTAGGCGTCGATCACGAACGCCACGTACACCCACCCCGACCAGGTCGAGACGTATGTGAAATCGGCGACCCAGAGCCGATCCGGGGTCAGCGGCGCGAACCGGCGCCGGACCAGGTCGCGGGCACACTGCCCGGCGGGGTCGGCGATCGTGGTGCGTTTGATCTTACCGCGAACCGCGCCGGTCAGGCCCTCGTCGCGCATGAGCCGCTCGACGGTGCACCGGGCGACCGGGATGTGTTCCCTGTTCAGTTGCAGCCAGACCTTCCGCGCCCCGTAGACTCCGTAGTTCTCCCGGTGCACACGGTAGATCTCGCAGGTCAGGTGCGCATCACGCCACTCACGATCGGTCGGGCCGCGGCCCACATGCTCGTAGTAGGTCGACGGGGCAATCTGGCAGCCGTGCTCGGTGAGCACAGAACAGATCGGCTCGACGCCCCAGAGGAGGCCACCGTCGTCCTGGTGGTCCTTGTACTCGCGGATAAAGTCCACGATCACGCGTGTGGCCGGTCGAGCTCGGCCGCAAAGAAAGACGAGGCGGCCTTCAAAATGCCGTTCGCGCGCTTGAGTTCCGCGTTCTCCCGCCGCAGCCTGCGCAGCTCGTCGGACTCGTCAGTGCCTACTCCGTCGCGGGTGCCGGCATCAATCTGGGCTCGACGTACCCACTTGCGTAATGTCTCGGCAGTGCCGATGCCCAGCAGCGGCGCGATCCGCCGCATCGCCGCCCACTCGGTCTCGTCATCCGGCCGCTCGGCGACCATCCGCACCGCCCGAGCCTTCAACTCGGCCGGGTACCTCTTCGTCGTGTTCCCTGGCATAACTCCAACCTTCCCAACAATCAGAGTCTCCGGACATGCCGGGGCGGTTCAGATCTGCTCCCAGAACCGCTGGTGGAGCACGTTCGGCAAGGTGAAGCGAGGCAAGAACGGCAAGCGTCCCGGCCCACCGGTGCACGACGACCTGTGTGCAGTGGTCGACGACAAGGGCAGAGTTCGGCACGAGTTCGTCGCCGAGGCTTCGAACGAGCTGTGTCTCATCGGCATAACCGAGCACCTCAGAGGTGAGGGCAAGCTCTACCTGTGCGCGATCAAGGACGCCTTCTCCAAGCGGATCGTAGGCTACTCGATCGACTCCCGGATGAAGTCCCGCCTCGCCGTCGCAGCGCTCGACAACGCCGTCGGCCGGCGCGGTGCTGTGGTCGGCTGCGTGGTCCACAGCGACCGCGGCAGCCAGTTCCGCAGCCGGAAATTCGTCCGTGCTCTGGGCGCCCATGGCATGGTCGGATCGATGGGAAGAGTCGGCGCCGCCGGCGACAACGCCGCCATGGAATCCTTCTTCGCGCTGTTGCAGAAGAACGTTCTCGACAGGCGGTCCTGGGCCACGCGCGAGGAGCTCCGGATCGCGATCGTGAGCTGGATCGAGCGGACCTACCATCGGCGCCGGAGGCAGGCCGGGCTCGGCCGATTGACGCCCATCGAGTTTGAGACCATCATGACCGCACCGGCCAGTCAGGCTGCGTGACCGAACCTGTCACCCGATCGTGCAGCAGACCCTTTTGTAGACGATAGAACGCGTGGTTTCTATGCGGCTTGATCGGCTTCGGGTTCGGCGCGGGTGAAGAAGTTGTGCATCGCCTGTGCGGGGGTCTTGTAGTCGAGTGTGGAGTGCCGGCGAGTCC
>JAKDNC010000646.1 GCA_030452025.1 Nocardioides sp.
GCCGGGGCGAGTGCAAGGCGTCGGCTTACATATGGATCGGCAGTGGTGAGGGCGAGCCGGTGCACGCTGAGATGAAGGGCGCCGACCTGGTCGACATGGGGCCGGGCGAGTTCGCCGTCGGCGAGGTTGGTCTGGACGAGCAGGGGCTCCCGGCGACCTACACCGTCGCTCCCGGCGATATGCTCACCGGGATCGGCGACCGCTTCTGCATCTTCAACCCCATGGATCTCGGCACGATGAACAATTACCCCGCAAGCGCGACGATCCAGCCTGGGGACGTGCTTATCCTGAACGCGGACTACTTGTCCCCGACCGACTAACGACAGCACCTTTCCGCTGAGCTCGCAATACTTTACCGCCCGGGAGCGTCACGCGCTCGACTCTCAGTTCGGGTGGGACCCCCGGTGCTTGCCCCGAACGGCCGCCCTATGTGCACACAGATCTATCTCCGCGACAGGACGGCGGCATCGCGACGTTGGATGCCATCGGTGGCATCGCCAGACACACCGTTATGCCGGCGACAGCCCCAGTACGCCTCTGGCATCGGGGTACGTGCCGCGACGGGGTCAGTTGTATAGAAGGTAACTCCGGAACGAGTGCCACAGGTACTCCCAGGTGCCGTCTCCGTTGCCCGCGGCCACCGTCGCGGTGATGCGCAGTCGCACGGTACGCGCCACACCGAAGTTCGCGATCTGGACGTACCCCGTTTCCGCGCCCCAGGACTTGTTGAGGTAACCCCCGCCCACCGAGTTTCCCTGGTAGTCGATCAGCTCGACGAGGAATTGGCACACACTCCACTGGCGGTACGCAGTGACGTCGGTGAGGTTCATCTTGACCGGCCCGGCCTGCATAGTCCGGAAGGTGGTGTAGTTCGTTGTGCCGTTACCGCTCTGGCCGTCTGAGTTGGCGGGAGGATTGGGCATGGGAGCTTCCTTTGTGATGGCCCGGGAATCCCCGAGTGCGGTTGGTAGGCAGCGACAGGATTGTCGGCGCAGTGGGGACGCACGCAGCCAATTCAGGCAGCCAGTCCGGCGAGGCTTGTGAAGTCGCCCTTCCGGGCCTGATCGATGGCCGAGGGGAAATGACCATCCGGGTCTTCCAGGATCGCCTTGCGCACAGGCGATGCGTACCCCGCATCTAGCGCGTCGAGTAGTCGATTTGATTCGACGGAGTTGCCGTCTGACTGCGCGTGGTGGGCGGCCGAAACGGTAGCTGCTTGCCACACAAAGTATGCTTCCGCAATGCCGATGCCACGCTCCCAGGTCTCGGGTTCCATCTTTCGGTCGCTGTCGCTGTCGGAGTTCCGGAGGCTGGAGTTAGCCGGGAAGGTTCCGCCTGCAGGAAGAGCGAACGGAAAGTTCACAGACGCATCAAGGTACTCGGCTCGAATTCCTGCGAGATCGGTGAAGCCTGGCTTACTCACGGATGAAAGATACTGGTCAATCTCAGCGGCGGTTGGCAAATCGTACGCAGTGGAGTCGTCCGCATGAGCCGAAGTGCCCCCAAGGGATTGAGAAGCAATCAGTACCGCACCGAACCCGACGGTGGCGACGGTGGCTTTCAACATCGTCCGTCGCGACACAGCAGTACCACTCAACTTGTCCATGACACATACTTTCCGGCGAAACATGCCTGTCGCCTCTTAGCTGCACTGGGAGAAGGAAACTGCTTCAACTCGACGGCGAGTGATTCCTATTGGCTAGGAACCTATCCAAGACACCTGTGCTGCGTCAACTGAAAATTTTGTGGTGAATGAATCGGCCTGACTTTTGGGGCTCTTCGTAATTAGCGGTGTAGTCGGGGTGCGCGCGGCGTTCGGCGGATAGAGGTCGAGGTCTTCCAGGATGGAAGTTCTCACACTCACCGTCCGAAAGACCTCGACATGCTCAACGCTACCTTCGCCACGCCCGATCTGACCACGTTCTGCCGTCTCGATGAGCTCGGTTTGCAAGCTGTCGGACAGCGACTGGAACCAGCGCGGGCGGTGATCGAGTGCCGGGTTGTCGAACCGGACCCGTGGTGTCGCAAGTGCGGAACCGAGGGAGTGCCGCGCGATACTCTGACCCGCAGATTGGCGCACGAGCCGTTGGGGCACCGGCCGACGACGCTGCTGGTGCGAGTGCGCCGCTACCGATGCGCGTATTGTCGACGCACCTGGCGGCAGGACACCACCATGGCGGCGTCGCCGAGGTCGAAGATCTCTCGCGGTGGACTCGAGTGGGCGTTGGGCGCAATTGTCGTTGACCACCTGACCGTCTCGCGTGCTGCTGCTGGTCTCGGAGTGTCGTGGCACACGGCGAACAGTGCGATCATCGCCGAGGGCAAGCGTCGGCTGATTGATGACCCGACCCGGTTCGAGGGGGTCACTACGATCGGTGTCGATGAGCATGTCTGGCGTCACACCCGCAAGGGCGACAAATACGTCACCGTGA
>JAKDNC010000647.1 GCA_030452025.1 Nocardioides sp.
TCAACAAGCAAGCTATCGACGCCGCCACCGAGGCCGGCGGCCGCAGCGCCGGGCGGTTGGCCGGTCGGGCGCGTGATGTCGTCACCCGATCCCGCAGCGCCTCGGCGACGGCACCAGACGGCCGCCGGTTCTCCGACATCCTCAGCACTGACGGAGTGGCCGGCATCAAGGAGGCCACCAGGCAACAGTCCCCGGGGGCCTGGCTGTCGTCCCACCGCGAGCGCACAGGAGAGTCATCATGAACGCGCCACTTCACGGTCTCCGAATCCTCGACCTGACCACGGTCGTGATGGGCCCATACGCGACCCAAGTTCTGGCCGACTACGGCGCAGACGTCATCAAGGTCGAGACCCCCTCGGGCGATACCACGCGCCAGATCCCGCCCATGCGCAACCCCGGGATGGGCACGACCTTCCTCCACCTCAACAGGAGCAAGAGATCGGTGGTCCTCGACCTCAAGAGCCCCGACGGACTCGAGGCTTTCCTTGCGCTCGCCACGGGTTGCGACGCCTTCGTGACCAACGTACGCCCCGCGGGCCTGTCCCGCCTGGGTGTCGACTACGAGGCGCTGGCGGAACACAACCCCGGACTGATCTGGTTGGGCATGACCGGCTTCGGCGAGGGAGGCTCCTACAGCGGCAAGCCCGCCTATGACGATCTCATCCAGTCCTTGACGGCCGTGCCAGACATGCTCGTGCGCACTGGCTCGGACCACCCCCACTTCGTCCCGCTCGCCTTCAACGACCGCGCCGTGGGGCTCTACTCGGCCATCGCGCTCCTGGCCGCAGTGCACCAACGCAACCTCACCGGCGTCGGGCAACGCATCGAGATCCCCATGTACGAGACCATGGCCCAATTCGTGCTCGGCGACCACATGGGTGGCCACACCTTCGAGCCTCCGATTGGCCCGCCCGGGTATCAGCGCACCCTCAACCCGGAGCGTCGTCCGTATCGCACTGAGGACGGCTACGTGAGCGCCATCATCTACACCGACGGTCACTGGCGTTCGTTCTTCGAGATCACCGGCCAGCCCGATCGGTTCGACACCGACCCACGTGTGCAGTCATTGCTGAGCCGCACCGAGAACTCCGAGATCCTCTACCGCGAAGTCGGTGAGACGTTGGCCCAGGGCACGATGCAGCATTGGCTGACGTTGTTCGCCAAGTACGACATCCCGGCGGCACCGGTGCACACGCTGGAGACCGCGATCTATGACCAGCACCTCACCGACGTCGGGTTCTTCCGGACGGTCGAGCACCCCACTGAGGGACAGGTGCGCCAGATGGCGACACCCGGCACGTGGTCAGGTGGCTCACTGCCCGAACCGACCCCGGCGCCTGCACTAGGCCAGCACACCGCTGAGGTGCTCCGTGAGTTCGGCGTCGATGACGATTTGGTGCGGCGGGTGGCGGGGGAGTGACCAACGTGGAGGGGCCAGTCATGGAAGCGACCCAGGTTGTCATCGTCGGAGCAGGACCCGTCGGTCTCGCGCTCGCGCTGGATCTTGCCCAGCGCGGAGTCGCCTCCGTGGTCCTCGAACGCGCGCCGGCGGAGGCGCAGACCCTTCCGGCCAAGGCGGGGACGCTTAACGAACGCAGCCTGGAGCTGTGCCGGCGATGGGGCATCGCAGAGGAGGTGCGCGGGTGGGGCTGCCCGGCGGACTATCCGCGCGACAACGTCTATCTCACCTCTCTTGTGGGAGGTCACCTCATCGGCCGCTCCGAGGTGCCGTCCGCAGCCGAGCGAGCCGAGACTCCGGCGAGCCCGGAGGTGTTGCGCAAGTGCCCTCAGTTCATCTTCGATCCGATCCTCGAACGTGCCGCGCTCGCTACGGGCCTGGTTCAGGTACGTCGTGAATGCACGGTGACCGATTTTGAGGATGACGGAGCGCGTGTCGCCGTGCGTTACACCACCACAGGAGGGGGTGAGCGCGGCATCGAGGGTCACTACCTCGTCGGCTGCGACGGTGCCGGAAGCATGGTGCGGCGGCGGCTCGGCATCGCGTTCGAGGGCTCCACGCTGGACTACTCGCTCACCGTCATAGTCGACATCGAGCACTTGGAGGATTACCACCCTCATGGTCGGGCCGAACGCTTCTTGTTCATGGGCCCCGATGGCGTGTGGTGCAACGCGACCTCCATGGACTACGCACGCAACTGGCGCTTCACACTGTTGGGGTTCACCGAAGAGCCCAACCTGAGCGATGACCAGGCAGAGGCTCAGGTAATGCGTGCCATGGGCACTCACGAGATCCCCTACAAGCTGCTCGGTGTCGCGCCGTGGCGACGCAGTCAGTGCGCGGCGAATTCATTCGGCATGGGCCGGGTCCTGCTGGCCGGAGATGCTGCTCACACGACGTCCCCTACTGGCGGCCACGGCCTCAACACCGGCCTCGGGGATGTCTCCGACCTGGGCTGGATGCTGCAGGCTC
>JAKDNC010000648.1 GCA_030452025.1 Nocardioides sp.
GCGCTGTCTCGTGCCGGCGGCTGGTTGGTACGAGTGGCAGGTCTCGCCGGTCGCCAAGGACAGCAAGGGCAAGCCGCGCAAGCAGCCCTTCTTCATCCACCGGGGCGACGGGGACCCGCTGGCCTTCGCGGGGCTGTACGAGTTCTGGCGGGACGCCGCGGTGGCCGATGACGACCCGGCGGCGTGGCTGGTCAGCTTCACGATCATCACCACCGCGGCCGACCCGGGCATGGACCGCATCCACGACCGGCAGCCGCTGGTCCTCGAGCGCGGCGACCACGAGCGCTGGCTCGACCCGGACCTGACCGACCCCGAGGGCCTCGTGGACCTGCTTGCCTTCCATCAGCCGGGGCGCTTCGCGGCGTACCCGATCTCGACGGCGGTCAATGCCACGCGCAACAACGGCCCGGGGTTGCTCGAGCCGCTGACGCAGGACGAGCTGGTCGGCGTCATCGACCCGGAGACCGGCGAGGTGATCAATGGTGGTTGAGGTGCGAGGCGAGACGAATGCGGTGAGCCACGGTGGTTGAGGTGCGAGGGACGAGACGCTTCTATATCTGTCAAGCGGCGTGGGTGTGTTCGAGGTGTCGGTAGAGTTGTCCGGCGATGGCGCGCTTGAGGCAGCGTCGGATGCGTGGCTTGCTCATGCCGTCGACGGTGCGTCGGGCGACGTAGTCGCGGGTCTGGCTGTCGTAGGTCATGCGGTTGTTGGCGATGGTGTGCAGCGCTCGGTTGAGTTGTCGATCGCCGGTGCGGTTGAGCCGGTGGTTGGTGCTGTTCCCGGACTCGATTTTCAGCGGGCAGGCGCCGGCGAGTTTCGCGAACGCAGCCGCTGAGTGGATCCGGCCGGGGTGGGACCAAGCGGCTATGACGATCGCGGCGTTGACCGGGCCGATACCGGGCATCTGAAGCAGGGTCGGGGTGGACTGACGCACGATGGTCAGCAGGTCCTGCTCGTTGGCCTCGGCTTGGTCATACAGGGCCAGGATGCGTTGGGCACGGCGGATGGTTTCGGCGCGGGCGGTGGCCTGTACCGGGGTGTCGGTGGCGCGGGTGCGCCAAGCGGCGACGGCCTTGATGGTCTCCCGGCTGGGCTTGCGGCGGGCGTCAATGCCCAGGTCGTGGGTGCGCAGCAGCGCAGTCAACGCGTTGATCGCGCGGGTACGTTCGCCGGTGATCGAGGAGCGGGCGGTCAGCAGGATCTGCAGGATCGCGGAAGTGTCCCCGGCGCGGGCATCGGCTAACCGGTCAGCGTCCTTGAACAGTGTCCCGCGGGCAGCGGCCAGCGCGTCGAGGTGGTCGTCCTTGCCGGCCCCGTGCTCGCGTTTGGGCGCGGGAGCGTCGACCACGCGGTAGCCCGCCTGGGCCAGCAGGGTCGCTGCTTGGGCGCCATAACTGCGAGTGCCTTCCATGCTCACCAGCACCAGGTCCAGGTCACCGTCGGTGGCCTGACCGGTCCGCCGAACGATCCAGTCGCTGGCCCGCAGCAACCCTGCGGGGGAGGTCGGGAACTGTCGGTGCTCGACCTCGGCGCCGGTACGGGCGTCGAGGACGACATAGGCGTGGTGGCGGGCGTGGGTGTCGACCCCGATCACGTATCGGTAGGTCTCTGCGACGATGGACATCGGCGGCTCTTCCTTCTCTCTAACTGGGGGTGGGTCGCCGGTGTGGACCGGCCGGACCGTCCCGGGGAAGAACACGTCGTGGCACGACTGTGATGGGTCACCACTGGTGCGTGAACACGAGCGGGACAGGCTTCTGATCAGGCCAACGAGGTGGGCCGGGCGACCGGCCGGTTCACCACCACGAACGGACAAGTCTCAGGGAAAGACACCCCGTGGGGGTCAAGCCTCGAAAGGGTCACGAACGCAGCAGCTCACCGGTACCGGCCACCCTGCCAGCCAGCCCCAGGCCAGCCACTCCCAAGACTCACAGCCTCGAAACCCACCGTGCGCAACGCCCTCGGCGCAGTTCGGCTGCGTCCCCTACGTTGGGGACATGGCTGAGCTTCCCACCCGCACCCTCGGGGACGGCACGTCGGTGCCGGTCCTCGGTTTCGGCACCTACTCCCTGCGCGGCAACGATGGGGTCCGCGCCATGGCCGGCGCCCTCGAGGCCGGATACCGCTTCATCGACACGGCGGTGAACTATCGCAACGAGCGCGAGGTCACCGAGGCCGTCCGGGCGAGCGGTGTCGACCGGGGCGACGTCTTCATCCAGACGAAGATCCCCGGCCGTGACCACCGGGGCGCCCACCACAGCCTGCGCACGACGCTGCAGGTGATGGACCTCGACTTCATCGACAGTGCCCTCATCCACTGGCCCAATCCCTCGCAGGGCAACTTCGTGCGTGCCTGGGAGCGGCTCATCCAGGCGAAGGAAGAAGGGCTCGTCCGCTCGATCGGCGTGAGCAACTTCAAGGCGCACCA
>JAKDNC010000649.1 GCA_030452025.1 Nocardioides sp.
CACCCACGTCTGGGGCGTCGCCCACGAGCGCGGACTGCACGGCATCCGGCCGACCCCGGCGGTCGCGAGCGCGATGCTCAAGGTCGCCCGCGAGGTCCGGCTGCCACCGGCGGCGCCGGACCCCCAGGCCAAGGTCAGGGGCCGTCTCCACAGCAAGCTCCGTGACCGCAGCGCGATCAGCCACCACTACGACCTCTCCAACGACTTCTACGAGTTGATCCTCGACGAGTCGATGGCCTACTCGTCGGGCTACTGGCGCTCGGACGACCCGTCGTACACCCTCGCGGACGCGCAGCGCGACAAGCTGTCCCTGATCCTCGACAAGCTCGGCCTCGAGCCGGGGATGACGATGCTCGACGTGGGTTGCGGCTGGGGGTCCCTGTCGTTGCACGCCGCCGAGCGCGGGATCAAGGTGGTCGGCGTGACCATCGCGGCGGAGCAGAAGAGGTTCATCGACAGCCGCATCGCCCTGCGCGGTCTGGAGGACGACGTCGAGATCCGGCTGCAGGACTACCGCGAGGTCGAGTCCTCAGGTTTCGACACCGTCGCCTCGGTCGAGATGGGCGAGCACGTCGGTCGGCGCAACTACCCGACGTACGTCGAGGTCCTGCAGCGGTCGGTCCGCCCCGGGGGCCGTGTCCTGATCCAGCAGATGTCCCGCCGCGGGCGCCATCCCGGAGGCGGCCCGTTCATCGAGTCCTTCATCGCCCCGGACATGCACATGCGTCCTGTGGGGGAGACTGTCTCGCTCCTCGAGCGCGGGGGGCTCGAGGTCCGCGACGTCCACGCCCTGAGGGAGCACTACGTACGCACGGTGCAGGCGTGGATCGACACGTTCGAGGGAAACTTCGAGCGCGTCGCCGCCCTCGTCGGCGAGGAGATGGCCCGTGTGTGGCGGCTCTACCTCGTCGGCGGGGGAATGGCCTTCCGGGACGGGCGGCGAGGATCTGGTCGACCCCCATCCGCCCGTCCCGGCCCGCACACGCTGCCTCCCGTGCGTCGATGGTGATGCCCTTCCTGATCGTCTCCGGGGCGTCCCTGGTCACGGCCGCGCTGCTGATGGCAGTCACCGCGCTGATCGCCAAGCGGGTCGGCAAGGTCTCGGTCGTCGACACCACGTGGGGCCTCGGCTTCGTCGTTGTCGCGGCAGTGTCCGCAGCGCTGGGTTCGCTGTCGGGCGACGGCGATCCGCTGCGCCGTTGGGTGTTGCTCGGCATGGTCGGCCTCTGGGGGCTGCGCCTGGCCTGGCACACGCATCGGCGCAACCGCGGCAAGGGCGAGGACGCGCGCTACGCGCAGATGCTTGGCGACGCTCCCTTCCGGGTCGCGCTCGGCAAGGTCTTCACCACCCAGGGCATCGCGCTGTGGTTCGTCTCGCTACCCGTGCAGGTCTCCGCAGTCGCGTCCGGCGGATGGACCTGGGTTGCCTGGATCGGGGTCGGTCTGTGGGCCGTGGGGCTGCTCTTCGAGTCGGTCGGCGACGCCCAGCTGGCGGCGTACAAGAGGGATCCAGACCGAGGGCCGATCATGGACCGCGGCCTCTGGGCCTGGACCCGACACCCGAACTACTTCGGCGACGCCTGCGTGTGGTGGGGCATCTTCCTCGTCGCGGCCTCCGCCTGGCCAGGCGTGCTGACGATCCTGTCCCCGGTGGTGATGACCTACTTCCTGGCCTTCGCCACCGGGGCGCGGCTGCTCGAGCAGCACATGGAGGGGCGGCCCGGGTGGGCGGAGTACGCCGCCCGCACCTCGATGTTCGTGCCATGGGTGCCGGGGCGCCGATCGATGTAGATCTGCCGGCTCTCAGCGCCGAAAGATCTACAGTGACCGGCTCCTCCCGTGATTGACTCAACTACGTGGACCCCGTTGCCGCGGCGTTCGAGGCCGTACCGAGGGAGGGCTTCCTCCCGCGCGCCGATCGTTCGCGCGCGTCCTACGACGGGCCGATCGGGATCGGGCAGGGACAGACGAACTCTCAGCCGAGGACGGTCGAGGCCATGCTGCGGCTCCTGGCGGTGCGTCCGGGCCAGCAGGTCCTCGACGTCGGGGCCGGATCCGGCTGGACCACGGCGCTGCTGGGCCACCTGACCGGGCCGACCGGACGGGTCCGCGGCGTCGAGTTGGCCCCGAGAATCGCGCAGTGGGGTGCGGACAACCTCCAGCACGCCCGGATGCCATGGACCTCGCTCGAGGTCGCCGACCCGGAGGTCCTCGGACTGCCGGACCACGCGCCGTACGACCGGATCCTGGTCTCGGCCGAAGCCATGTCGATACCGGAGCCCCTGATCGAACAGCTCGGCAAGGGCGGGCGGATGGTGGTGCCGGTGAGCGGTGTGATGCATCTCGTCCAACCCAACGAGGAGGGCATTTCGGTCAGTCGACACGGCTACTACAGCTTCGTGCCGTTGCGCTGACCCGTCTCACGGCC
>JAKDNC010000650.1 GCA_030452025.1 Nocardioides sp.
GGCCGCTGCCGGGGTTCCGGTGGCCGAGCACGTCGTCGTCGAGGAGCCGCACCTCGCCGACCCCAGAGCCCTGTGGGATCGCGTCGGAGCCGGCGTCCTCAAGCCGGTCGGCGGCGCAGCCACACGGCACACGTCTCGGATCCGGAGCTCCCCGACCTCGCGACCGCCCTGCTCCAACCTGCGCGCCGGGAGGTGCCGCAGATCTACGAGAGGTTCGACCCCGCGCCTCTCGAGTGGGCTGTGGACGGCGTCGTCCATGACGGAGAGGTCGTCTTCTCGTCACTGGCGCAGTACGGCCGACCCTGCCTGACAACGGTCGAGAAGGGTGGCGACGTCGACCTCTTCCGACTCGATCCCGAGCACGACGCGGCCGCCTTCGCCGCGGCGGATCCCGTGGTCAGGGATGCACTGCTGGCCCTCCGCCACCGCGACGGTGTCTTCCATATGGAGCTCTTCCACGACCCGGCTACGGGTCGTACCGCGTTCAGCGAGTGCGCCGCCAGGCGAGGCGGGGGGATGGTGCACGAGCAGGTCGAGCACAAGTTCGGGATCGACCTCGGGGCCGCGACCGCTCAGGTCGCCCTCGGTGACCCGCCTGACCTGCCCAGCGCCGTACGACCCGGCGTGGTCGGCGTCGCACACGTGGGTGCCGCCGCGGGCACGCTGGTGCAGATGCCTTCCCCGGGGGAGGCACGCGACCTTCCCGGGGTCGCCTTCGTGCGCCACATGGTGCCGTGGGGTTCCGAGCTCGCCGGGGAGACCGTGAGCACGAGCGATCGCCTCGTCGAGGCCCTCGTCGAGGCGCCGTCCCTACCCCGGTGGCACGACCGCGCGGCCCGCGTTCGGGCTTGGTACTCCGCACGGGTCTTGGTAGCTCCGGCTGGTGCCACGGGTCGGGAGGTGCGGGCAGCCCTCGAGCTCCAGCTGCCCGGCTCGGGTGCCCTCGACGAGTGCTACGAGCCCTGAGCCCAACCCCGGTGGACGGGGTGTCATCCGGCGCAGAAGAACTGAAACCACGGACCAGCATTCGACGGTGTGCGCACGCGTCGGGCGCCACGGCGAGCTCGGCGAAGACGCGCTGCGTGTGCTTCTCGACCGCAACCAGCTGTCCCACAAGGCGATCCTTGAGCGTTCAGTCGCGCGGATCGCGGCACGAGGGCGCTTCTCGTCGCGGCGGGCACGGCGTAGCCTTTGAGCATGACTGCCCCGGCATGCCCCATATGTGCAGGGCATCGCGGTGAGGGCGATCTGCTCGCTCCGGTGGTGTGGCGCGATGACCTCGTGTGGGTCAAGCACCTGGTGAATCGGCCCATGCCCGTGACGCTCGGGCACCTACTCGTCGAGACTGACCGGCATGCGCCTCACCTCGACTCTTTGACAGATGAAGAGGCTGAGGCGATTGGCCGCGCGATTCGAGACGCGGCGAAAGCGCTACGCGCCGAACTAGACATCGATGCTGTGCACGCGATGGTGGTCAACACCAGACTCGAGCACTTCCACGAGCACATTGTGGTCCGACACAGAGGAACGCCGCCGGAATACTCGTGGCATCAGGTCGATGAATGGCCACATGCTCCCAGGGGTGAAGCGTCTGAGGTAGCCATGTTGTGTGAGCGTCTGGCTCGTCACTTCCACTAGACGGCTACCTCGCATCGGCATTTCCCGACGTCTCGCAAGCCGATCCGTTTGCGGCGACTACTCCCAGGGCTGCTGAGGATCGAGGTGTCGACGTAGTTCCATTGCGTCGTGGAGGACCCGGCCGACGACCAGGACACCGCCGTCCCATCGGCAGATCAGGAAGTGTCGGGGACGGTGGACGTCTCCACCGCGTGAGTGAGCACGGCTCTGCGCCAGATGCCAGGAGAACACCCCGTCACCCAGCTCAGGGCGGAGCGTCCTCCCCACCTCGCCGTTGCGCGTGGCCGCGTCGCGGATGGCTGCGGCGATCAGCGCCTCGTAGCGCAGGCGCGCCTCCTCACCGAACTGTTCGTGCGACCAGGCGAGGACCGAGATGATGTCGGACTGGGCGGCATGGGTGAGGCGATACTTCACCATCAGCCCGCGGACTGAGCCGCGGCCGCGCGGACGCCGAGTTGCGCGATGAAGTCGTCGAGAGAGTCGCCATCGACGTCGTCGAAACGGCCCTGGGATACATCCGACCAGCCATGTTTGGCGGCTTGGCGCAGCACGGCAATTCTGGCTGCCTCTTCGGCTTGCTCGCGCTCAACGAGACGGAGGCCTTCGCGTAATACCTCGCTGGCGTTCTGGTAACGCCCAGACTGCACGAGTGACTCAACGAGTTCGTGCTGGTGCTGACTCAGAACAACGTTTCTTGTCGCCACAACGACCACCTCCATTGGCAGTATATGCCACCATCGGGCTACCGGTTCGGGTCACCGGTAGCCGAACCGCTATCGGGGTGCCG
>JAKDNC010000651.1 GCA_030452025.1 Nocardioides sp.
CCTGACCAACAAGGCGGACCAGCGGCTCGTCCGCGCCGCCGAGCTCGTCGGCGTCAAAGGTGGCTGCCGCCGCCCTCGCCGAGGCAGATCCCTATCGGGCGGCCACCCACAACAAGGGCATCATGAACGGAATCACCGCCGTGGCCCTGGCCACCGGCAACGACACGCGTGCCATCGAGGCAGGCGCCCACTCCCATGCCGTGAACGCCACCGGCGGTTACACGTCGCTCTCGCACTTCGAGAAGGACGCAGCTGGCAACCTCACGGTGAGCCTGGAGCTTCCGATGGCCGTCGGCATCGTCGGTGGTGCGACCCGCAACCATCCCACCGCCAGGGCAGCCCTTCGCCTGCTGGACGTGACTCGTGCTGACCAGCTTGCGGAGATCATCGCCGCCACCGGCCTCGCCCAGAACGTCGCGGCCCTCCGCGCCCTGGCAACCGAAGGCATCCAACGCGGCCACATGGCCCTGCACAGGCGCAGCACCGCTGCGACGGAGGTCGTGCGATGAGCGGCGACCGATTCCGACCAACCAACAGGAGGAACGACGTGCGATCGACCGATCGACTTGTGATGTTGTTGCTGGTGCTCACCTGCATCATGCTCGCCGGCATGCTGACCGCATCCTGGCGTGTGGTCCTCTACCCCTACCTCGTCGTCATCGGCGTCATCATCCTGCTCGGCGTGGGCACCCGTCGTAGCCGGGACTCGGTGCTGATGTGGATGGGGATCGGAGTGCCCGTCGGGTACATCGCCCTCTACCTCTGGCTCGAGGTCGCCATGCAGGGCGCCGGGGGCGAGAGCAGCGACCTGGTCTTCGGCCTCGTGCCCACGACCGCCATCTACTTCTTCGCGATCTGGCCCTTCGGCCTGCTCGTGGCCGGGCTCTACGCCCTGTTCCACGCCCGGATCATGTTCGACGACGATGCGCATGACCCCCATCGCCGAAGCGTCGCCGCGGGCGACCAGACCGCAGGAGATGACGCATGAGCGTGACCATCGTTTCCATCGTCGCGGCCTACCTGGTCGTCGTGCTGATGATCGGCGTGTGGGCCACCCGCCAGACCAAGACCAGCGGGGACTTCTACATCGCCGGCCGCAGCCTCGGCGTCTTCGTCATGGCGATCGCCGTCTTCTCCTCCATCCAGAGCGGGTTCGGTGTCGTCGGCGGCACATCCACGGTCACCGCCGGTGGATACGGCTTCGTCTCCGGAGTCATGATCGCCACCCCACTGGGCTTCGCGCTCACCTGGCTCCTCGTCGGCAAGCGGATGATGGGCGTCGGCGACATGGGCGAGATGTACACCGTCGGTGACGTCGCGGAGCTGCGGTACAAGAGTCTGGCCGCCCGGGGCGTGATGGGCTTCACCGTGGTGCTCGGCGTTCTCGGCTACCTCGGAACCCAGGTGCTGGCCATGGGCATCGTGGTCGCCGCGATCTTCGACGTCAGCACGACGACCGGTGCGATCATCGGCATGTCCATCCTCGGCCTGTACGTCATCGGCGGCGGCATCCTGGCCGGCGTCTACACCGACCTCTTCCAGGGCGTGCTGATGCTGTTCGCCTCGTTGATCGCCTTCTACTACGCCTTGGACAGCGGCGGCGGAATCACTTCGATGACGCGCACCCTGCAGGAGAAGGCGCCTGAGCTGGCCACCCCGTTCGGGCTCTCGCCCCTGGTGACGATCCCCTGCTGGATCTTCCTCTTCAGCCTCGGGGGCTCGGCCCAACCTCACGGCTTGACGAAGTTCCTGATGCTGCGCGAGCGCAAGAGCCTGCGCTGGGGGCCGCTGATCAGCGGCGCCGGCTACGCGGTGACGACCCTGATGGTCGTCGGAATCGGCTCGGCTGTCTCGGTCCTGACCATCCGTGGCGACTTCCCGGCGATGTCCTCTCCGGATGAGTCGTTCACCGCCTACCTGACCGAGTTCACTCCCCCGATCGTCGCCGGCCTGGTGATCGCGGGTCTCCTCGCCGCCATCATGTCCACCGGCTCGAGCTTCCTGACCTTGGGAGCCTCGAGCGTCGTTCGAGACATCCCACGGGCATTCAGGCTTCCCGTCCATCGAGAGCTGCTCTGGAGCCGTGTCGCGGTCGGTGCGCTGCTGGTGCTCTCCACCTCCTTCGCCATCTACATCGACAACGTCGTCGCGCTGCTGGGCACCTTCGGCTGGGGCACCTTCGCGGCAAGTCTCTTCCCGGCCCTGGTCCTGGGCATGGTGTGGCAGGGCGGAACCAAGCAGGCAGCCATCTCCAGTGCCCTGGTCGGGATTGTCCTCAACTTCGTGCTCGAGGTCGGCGGAAAGTACGACTGGACCCCGCTGCCTGATGGTGTGGTGATCGGCGCCTTCGCGTTCGCGGTGTCGTTGGTCGTCTACATCGTCGTTTCGCTGGCCACCCGCGGGAAGGACGGCG
>JAKDNC010000652.1 GCA_030452025.1 Nocardioides sp.
GTCATCGGCTCCTGGAAGATCATCGCGACGTCGTCGCCGCGGACATCGGCGATCTCACGTTCACTGAGTGTCAACAGGTCGCGACCGTCGAAGTGCACCTCCCCGGTGGGCACCCGACCGTTCTCGCCGTTCAGCCGGAGCAGGGAGAAGCAGGTGACGCTCTTGCCCGACCCGGACTCTCCGACCAGCGCGACGACCTGTCCGGGCAGGACGTCGAAGGAGACACCGGTGACCACGGGCAGCCAGAGGCTCCTGACGGAGAACTCGACGGTCAGGTCACGCACGGACAACAGGGGCTCGGTCATCTCAGGTCCTCGTCTTCTCACGGCCGACGGAGTCGGAGAGGCCGTCGCCCAGCACGTTGCAGGCCAGCACGCACAGGACCACGGTTATCGTCGGCACGAGGATCGGCCACGGGGTGTAGAACCAGGCGGCCCGACCTTCGGAGAGCATGCTCCCCCAACTGGGGTCGGGTGCCTGGACGCCGAGGCCAAGGAAACTCAGCGAGGACTCGGCAAGGATCGCGAACCCGAAGGCGAGGCTGATCTGTACGGCGAGGGGCGAAAGCACGTTGGGCAACACGTGGCGCCGCAGGATCCAGTGGGTGGGGGTGCCGATGCTGCGTGAGGCTTCGATGAAGGTCTCCTCGCGCACGGCAAGGGTGGCAGCACGCACTACGCGATAGAAGCGGGGCACGAAGACGACGCCGATCGCCAGCATCGCGTTGGTGAGATTGGGCCCCATCACCCCGACGATCGCGAGCGCCAGCAACAGGGGCGGGAAGCTGAGCAGCGCGTCGGCGATGCGGGAGAACACCGCATCCCACCAGCCCCGCAACAGCCCGGCGAACAACGCTGGAACCACCCCACCGATCAGGCCCACCCCGACCGATGTGACAGCGGCCTGGGCAGCCACCCTGGCGCCGTACAGAAGCCTGGTCAGTGTGTCGCGACCCAGCGCATCGGTGCCGAGCAGGTGACCCTCGGAGAAGGGGGGCAGGCGGCGTCCCTGGAGGTCCTGGGTGAGCGGGTCGTAAGGCGCGAGCCACGTGGCTGTCAGTGCCGCGACGAACCAGAGCAGCAGGATGAGGAGGGCGAAACGATTCGCCCACGGTCCGGTGAAGCGACGCAAGAAGCGCTGGCGTGGTGTCTCGTGTCGCTCGACGGGGACGACGGATTCGTTCGGTGCGTCACTCGTTGTGGCGCTCACTGCGACTCACCCCTCGGATTGAGGTAGCCATAGGTCATGTCGACCACGAGGCTGGCGGTCACCGTGATCAGCACGGCGAAGACGACCATTCCCTGGATCGCCGGGAGGTCGCCAGCCAGTACCGAGCGGACCGCGAAGTCACCGAGCCCCTGGATGCCGAAGACGGTCTCCACGACAGCGGTGCCACCGAGCAGGTAGCCGATCTGGATACCCACCACGGTCACCACCGGCATCATCGCGTTCTTCAGTGCATGTTTCCAGACCACGGTCCGGGGGAGCATGCCCTTGGCGACTGCTGTCCTGACGTAGTCCTGTCGCAGCACGTCGGAAAGCGAGGCCCGGAGTTGGCGGGCGATCTCTGCCGCCGCAATCACACCCAGGGCGAACCCGGGCAGGATCAAGTGTTCCAGCCACGGCCAGAAGCCTTCGGAGAGCGGGGCGTAGCCGGTCGCCGGCAGGAACTTCAGTTCCACCCCGATGATCAGGGCCAGCAGGAGTCCGAGGACGAAGTTCGGGGTGGCCAGGCCCAGCGTGCTCCCGACGGTCACCACGCGGTCCTGCCACCGACCGGCACGGCGTGCCGCGAACACGCCCGCCGGAATCCCGATCAACAGGGCGAAGAGCATCGCCACCAGGGTCAACGAGACGGTGATCGGCATCCGGTTGAAGATCATGTCCGAGACCGGGGACCGGAAGGTGTAACTGGTGCCCAGATCTCCCTGGGCCAGGTTGCCCAGGAAGGTGGCGAACTGTTGGTACGCCGGATGGTCCAGACCGAGATCGGTCCGGACTGCCTCGACTTGCGCGGCGCTGGCCCCTTCCCCGGCGATCTTCTCTGCAGGATCGCCGGGGATGAGGAAGACCAGGCTGAACGTCGCCAGGCTGACGATGCCCAGCAGCGGGACCAGGGTCAGGAGGCGCCTGCCGAGCATGGACAGGGTGCGTTGCGCAACTGCTCCGGTGCTCATCGTGTTCTCCTCCTGGTCGGCCGGTGGCCGTGTCCGAAACGGGTCAGCGGTTCATTCCGACGCCACGGAACTCAGAGATCCCGATGACCGGCGGCTCGTAACCGGTGACCCGCTCGTTGCAGACCGTGCCGACGGCGTTGAACGTGATCGGAGCGACGGCACCCTGCTCCAGGACCAGACGCTGCACCTCGGCCAGGGCCTCCCCCCGGTCTTCGAGGTCGTCGATGGCGTTGGC
>JAKDNC010000653.1 GCA_030452025.1 Nocardioides sp.
AGCTGCCGCCGGCACCGGGCTGGGGCAACCCGGGGCAGGGATCCCCTCCCCAGCAACAACCCCAACAGCCGCCCCAGCAACCGCTCTGGCAACAGGGCCCCCAAGGACCGCACAACCCACAGGGAGGCCAGGCATGACCGCCGCACTACGCTACGAATGGCGACGCCTTGCCAGTCTCCGCTCGACCTGGTGGATCACCGTTGGATCGGTGGTCGCGGGGGCCGGGTTCACGTTCTTCGTGGCGATGGTCCTGCGGCTGAGCTCTGGTTCGGAGTTGCACGGATCGGTGAGCGAGGGGGAATCCCGGTTCTTCCTCGACGCGGCCATGACCCAGTTCTCCAACGTCGACCCGATGTTCTACCTGCTGGCCTATGCAGTGGCGATCCTGGGGATCCTGTCCTGGGGTCACGAATACCGCCACGGGATGATTCGGGCGACTCTGACCGCGGTGCCGAACCGTTCGATGATCTGGGGCGCGAAGTACCTCGTCATCGCAGCATGGGTGGCCGCGGTGGTCGTCGTCAGTTGTGTTGCGTCGTTGATCTTCACGCTGATCTGGTTCTCCGGCCTCGACCTGGAGTACGACTTCGGGGCGTTGGCCATCGCGATCTTCAAGCGGATCGTCTACAGCGTCCTGCTCAGCTGGCTGGTGATGAGCGTGACGGTGCTCATCCGTCATCAGACCTTCTCCCTGGTCCTGCTCTACCTCTGGCCGCTCGGGATCGAGACGATGCTCAAGCTTGTCTTCCAGATCTTCTCCAGTGTCTCCGGGAACGACGACCTCTACGACATCGCGCGGCTGCTGCCCTTCAACGCGGGCGGGCGGATCATGCAGAACTGGGGCACCGGCGGGTTGCAGGAGAATCTGGATCTGTTCGGCGATCCGCTCAGTGCCTTCGGCGGGTTCATCATCTTCGGCGGGTTCACGCTGATCCTGATGGTGGGCAGCCTGGTGGCGTTCCAGAAACGCGACGCCTGAGCCTCGATCCGTCAGTTGTTCAGTGGCCCCGGTGGGTCGGGTGTGGCTGAGCTGAAGGCTCTGCTGGACACTCGGTCAGCGGGGGAGCACGACCGGGATCCGCACGCGTGCTCCGTTCGCGCCGTGCCAAGACACCCACCCGGAGGCGAGCTCGGTCTGGGTGCCCGGACGAGGCACGATCCGGATCTGGAACTCCCGGGTCTCTCCGGGTGCCATCCGCACTGCCGCCGGCGTCACGGACACGCGGTGTGCCCCGAAGCCGCGGGTCGAGGATGAGTAGTACATGTGGCGGCGATCGGTGTTGGTGACCTCGCGGGTGACCACAATGGTGCGGTTGGTTTGAGACGCCATCACGGAGGGCAGGTTCAACGTGGACGGGTCCTCATCACGCTCGAGCATCCGACGGTAGCGTGCCGGGTCGAGGTCGAAGCTCAGCCCGGGGCGGAGGGACCGCGCAGGGGATGCGACGCCCGAGCCCTGGGCCAACGGGGTGATCTGGCCGGCGCTGGTGGCACTGGTCATCAGCGCGGAGCGGATCCGGGACGCGGTCCATTCCGGGTGACGGGCGCGCAGCCGGGCGGAGAGGCCGCTCACGGTCGCGGTCGAGGCGGAGGTCCCGGAGAGCAGCTCCCATGAGGACCCGTCGCCGGATCCCGAGGTGGCGGCGAGCAGCCCGAATCCGGGGGAGACGAGGCTGGGCTCGACCACGTGGCGGTCCGGGCGTCCTCGCGCCGACCACGGCAGCACCCGGGGGTGGGTCTTCAGGTCGGGGACCCGAACCAACCGCCCGGTCACCGGGCTCGGCGCGCGGAGCTCGCGGCGCAGCCTGTCGCCCTCGGAGGCGCTGACGTGCAGGGTGGGAACCGAGTGGAAGTCCGCGCTGAGGGGCCGGCGGGCGGCGTTGACCAGCACCATGGCGACGCCGTCGGCCAGCTTGACCGCGGCGGACTTGTCCACGCGGGCGATCCGGCCACGTTCGCAGAGCACGATCTTGCCGTTGACCCGGGCCGCATCAAGCGAGCCGGGTAGGCACAGGCGAGCCTGCGCGCGGGTCCGGCCGGGAGCGGGGACGCTCGCCCCAGGCACGAGCGGTGTGGTCTTCGCGATTCCCTTCGCGGCCATCACACCCTTGAACGAGGAGCCGTTCGACAGGCGCAGCTCGCCGCGCCGGTCGGGCCCGGTGGAGGCGCCGACCACCGTGGTCCACGGCTGGGCGGAGGTGATCTGGTCGTGTCCGTTCCCCGCAGCCATGGCCACCGGAATGTCGGCCTCGGCCGCCCCGAGGAGGGCGTAGTCCACCGTGTCCAGTCCGCGCAGTCCCGACATCGACAGATTGAGCACGTCGACCCGGTCGCGCACCGCGGCGTCGATCGCCGAGACCACGTCCGCGGTCGAACAACCGTCGTCGCCGGGGTCCGGGG
>JAKDNC010000654.1 GCA_030452025.1 Nocardioides sp.
ACAGACTCCGACGACTCCGAGGAGACCGCCGATCACACATCTGACCAGGGAACTAACGCCGATCAGCATGCGCGGCCCTCCTTGGGTGGCCGCGCATCCGTTTCGGAAACGGCTGCACCGGCGCCTACCTCGGTTGCAAGCGTGGACTTCGCCGAGCTGGACGTGCCGGGGGCCGATCCCGGTGACGAGGTCGAACCGTTCGTCGTCGAGTCCACGCCTGCGCAGGTCGCCGAGGCGAAGGCGTTCTTCGCCGCCGCGAAGACGGCGGAGAGCCCGGAGCAGGCGAAGCGCGCCCGTATGCAGTCACGCGTGTTCTCGGTGATGCAGTACCGCGAGCACCCGGAGACCGGCGAGGTCATGCTCACGCAGGAGCAGATCGACGAGGGCCTCGCGGCGCTGGGCGATCGCCTCCACCGCTGGGCCTACGTGTGGCACCCGTATGACCGCCTGGTCGAGGTGGACGAGGGTACAGGCGAGACGGTGTGCTGCGGGATCAAGGGCCTGCACGCTCACATGGTGTTGTGGGTCGCTGATGCTGATGGTCCGCGTCCTACGATCCGCACCGTCTCCGACGCCTTCTCGATCCCCTCGGCTCGCGTGAAGCCGCCAAAAGAGACTGCCGAGCAGGAAGGCACCGAGCACAAGGGCCGCGGCGCGGCAGAGAAGGCGTTCTTCGATCTCGCTGAGTACCTGCCGCATGAGTCGCGGGGGAAGAACGCCATCCCGGGCATCCACCAGCCGGAGCGGCACTACCTCGTGGACAAGACGCAGGAGGGCATGCCTGGCAAGTACCAGTACGGCCGGGGCCGGATCGTCGCGAACTTCGATTTCGGGCGGGAGCTGGACGCGCACATGGCGATGCGCCGCACCGCCGCGGAGGGCGGCGGCAGCGCCAAGCTCAGCAAGCTCTTCCAGGCCGTGGGCAAGGGCTCGCTGACATTGAAGCAGGTCCGCGATCAGGAGCCCGCGATCTACTTCGCGAAGGGCAACCTGGCGCACTTCCAGAAGCTGCGCGGCGACTTCCTCGCGTATCAGGACGCACCGGAGTCGGTCATGAACTTCTACGTGTTCGGCGAGGGCGGCACGGGCAAGGACCTGCTCGCGAAGGCGCTGGCTCGCGCTCTGGCCCCGGATGCGGACAAGCCGTACTTCAAGGTGGGCGGCGAGAACGTCTCGTGGGAGGGCTACGACGGCGAGCCGGTCGTGGTCTGGGTGGTCACGCGCGTCGGTGACATGATCCGCACGGCCAAGAGCCGCGGGATGCTCTTCCGCATTCTCGGCCCGTGGCGCGAGCCGGACGAGAAGCCGATCGTGAACATCAAGGGATCGAAGACTCAGTTGCTCAACCGGGTGAACATCGTTACGGGTCCCGAGGGCTACGAGGAGTTCCTCCGCGGCTTGGCTGGCGAGTACGAGTCGATGCAGGGCGGCGTGCGGGTCAAGCACCAGGCGGAGAACCTCGGGCAGGGGTTCCGCCGCTTCCCGGTGATCATCCCGGTCGCCGAGCGCGAGTTCTCGATCTTCGTGAACTCCGGTGTGCTCAACGGCACCCGCGAGTACCAGCGTTATGAGCGGTACGAGCACATGCGCCAGGACCTGGAGTTGCTGGCCCGCAGGTGCAAGGCGATCAAGGACACCGCGGAGCGGGAACGGGTGCGCGGTGAGATCGAGGCGCGCACGGTCGCTCCGATCGTCGAGCAGCACGACCGGATCACCCGTCCCGAGCTGGACGCGATCGAGGGGGCCGATCTGTTCGCAGAGTTCGCTGGAGTCGGCCAGCCGATCCAGCCGAGCGCTGAGGAGATCGCCGCCGCAGAGGAGGCGGCAAAGCGTGACCGTGAGGTCGTCGAGGAGCAGCAGCGCAGGCGGCTCGCCGAGCTGGAGGAGCACAACCGTGAGCTGAAGCTCTGCACGTGTTCCACTCCGCAGGCGGGCGTCTACGCGCGGCATGGGGATGAGTGCCTGGCGCTCTCCGAGGATGAGCGTCAGCGCCGCGCTGAGGCGAAGCAGAAGGTGCTCGATGCGAAGGTCGAGCGGCTCCGCGCGAACGGCGGTCTGCTGGTCTCGGGAGGTGCGGCATGAGCACCGAACTCGATGGGCACTTCCAGGGGATCGAAGGGGGCGCAGCCCCCTCGCAAGCAGGGCTGGAGGACACGAGCGTCAGCGATGTGTCCGACAGGCCTACTGCTTGCCACTCTGGCGTACAGGTGGAGCAGCAGGCCGACTCCCAGGTGAACACCGGTCGGGCTGATGCGGAGGCTGTGCGCCAGAGTCACGGCGGCGCGAAGCGTCGTCGTGGCAGCGGCGGGCGGCTCGATACCCGCTTCGATGACGCCACGCTCGGGGCGCTTCGCACTCGTGCGAAGCGGCTCGGGCTGGCTCCGAGCACGTGGGTGCGGA
>JAKDNC010000655.1 GCA_030452025.1 Nocardioides sp.
TCAGCTTCCCGGTCGAGGTCAGGAACACCCCGGCGGACGACATCACGCTGGGCACCTCCACCGGGAGGGAGTCGGTCTACCTCGCCTTCCACGTCAACCAGCGCACCGACCACACGGCCTACTTTGCCGGCGTCGAGAAGATCATGAAGGAGCTCGGCGGCCGACCACACTGGGGCAAGATGCACACCCGGACCGCGGCCGACCTCGAGCCGGCGTACCCGCGCTGGCAGGAGTTCCTCGACCTGCGTGAACGTCTGGACCCGAACCGGGTCTTCACCAACGCCCACCTTCGTCGCATCCTCGGCGACTGAGGCGCTACACGCTGGAGGAGCCCGTCGGCATCGGCGCCTGCCAGTTGCGGTGCAGGGCCACGACCCGCCAGACCAGGCACAGGCTGCCACCCAGCGCAGCCGCCAGCCACACCGGCTGGTCGGCGTAGTTCAGGACGGCCACGATGCTTGCGCCCGCGAGCGCCGGGAATGCGTAGAGATCTCCACGGAAGACGATCGGCACACGGCCGGCGAGGAGGTCGCGGATCATGCCGCCACCGATCCCGGTGACCATCCCCATCAGCGCGGACGGCACGGGTCCCAGACCGTAGTCCATCGCCTTGATCGTCCCGGTGACGCAGAACAGAGCCAGACCTGCGGCGTCGAGGAGGTTGATCGCCCGCTCCATGCGGCCCAGGGTCGGGTGGAAGGCGAAGGTGAGCAGTCCCGCGAGGATCGCAACGGCGAGGTAGCGCCAGTTGGTGAGGGCGGCCGGCGGGGTGGCGTCGATGAGGACGTCGCGCAGGAATCCCCCGCCCATGCCGGTGGTCAGGGCGAGGACCGAGACCCCGAAGAGGTCGAGCTGCTTGCGCACCGCCACCAGTCCACCCGAGAGCGCAAACGCGAAGGTGCCGAGCAGATCGATGATGAGCAGGAGCATCGCCGACGACATGCGGAGAGATTATCGCCCTCGCTGGGCAGCGCGCTCCCGGCGCTGGCGTAGGCTCAGCCGGACACCGGAGACGGATGACTCGACCAGAGGACAAGGACAGGAAGCGATGTTGAACCTCACGCTCGCAGGGTTGAGCGAGGACAACAAGCGCCTGCTCCTGATCAGCGACTCGGGTCAGGAGTTCACCCTCAGCATCGACGGACGGCTGCGTGCGGCCATTCGCGGTGAGCATGCACGCCTCGGCCAGTTGGAGATACACATGGAAAGCACCCTCCGCCCCCGTGACATCCAGGCGCGGATCCGGGCCGGCGAGTCGGCGGAGTCCGTTGCCCAGGCGGCCTCGACCACGGTCGACCGGATCATGGCCTTCGCCGACCCCGTCCTCGCCGAGCGCGCCCATGTCGCCCAGCGCGCCCAGCGCTCGTCGGTGCGACGCAAGTCCGGCGACCAGGGCGCGCGCACCCTCGGTGACGCGGTCGCCGTCCAGCTGAGTCCACACAAGGTGGCAGCGGAGACGGTCGAGTGGGACTCCTGGCGCCGGGAGGACGGCCGCTGGTCACTGACCGCCGAATACTCCGCTGGCGAGCGCAGCGGCACCGCGAAGTTCACCTTCGACCAGCCCGGCAACTACGTGACCATGGACAACGACGATGCCCGGTGGCTGGTCGGCGAGGCCGCCGGATCGACCTCGGCTGCTGGCACTGATCCTGACCAGGGACCGGCCCGTGACGACCTCAAGCGGGCCCGCAAGCGTCGGCTGAGCGCCGTCCAGGAAGACGCGCGTCCCCTGGGCGACGACGCGATCGAGATCGCCAACGACCGCGCCGAGGAAGTCGCCGACCCCGATGCCGAGACCGCCGACCTGACCGAGACCGCCGAGCGAGTCCGGGACGAGCCCGCGGAACCGGGTCTCTCCCCCACACCCGAGCCGCTTGCCGAAGCGCCCGTCGCTGCGGAGCCCGTCAAGGAGGAGCCCGCGGAGGAGGAGCTTCCGACGCCGGCCCAGCCCAAGCGGACGGCCAAGAAGAAGGGGCGCGCCTCTGTGCCGAGCTGGGACGAGATCATGTTTGGGGGAGGTAAGCAGGACTAGCCGGGCTTGTGGCGCTAGTCTCACCGCATGTCCTACTTCGTGACCGGCGCCTCAGGATTCATCGGGCGCTTCCTCGTCCAGGAACTCGTCGATCACCGCGAAGGCAAGATCTTCGTGCTCTGCCGAGAGTCCTCCCTGCCCCGGCTCGAGCACCTCATCGCCCGCTGGGGCAGTGATCGGGTGGTCCCCGTGGTGGGAGACCTCGGGCTCGACAACCTCGGGATCGACCCCGCGTGGATCGCAGAGCACTCCGGCAGGATCGACCACTTCTTCCACCTCGCAGCGATCTATGACATGACCGCCGACGACGCGACGAACGACGCGATGAACGTCGCCGGAACGACGTACGCGCTGACCCTGGCCGA
>JAKDNC010000656.1 GCA_030452025.1 Nocardioides sp.
GCCCTCCCGGTCAGGCCGGCCTGAACCGGATCCGCTCCCCCGGTCTCATCTGGGCACAGCTCGGCAGATCCTCCTCAAGCACCACCGCCACCACCGGGTAGCCACCAGTCACCGGATGATCGGCGAGGAACACCACCGGCTGGCCGTCCGGCGGCACCTGCACGGCCCCGGCCACCATCCCCTCACTGGGCAGCTCTCTGGGCGGCTCCGTGTCCCGGGTCCGCTCCAGAGGTCCCCCGTGCAGACGCAGGCCCACCCGATTCGAGGCCGCCATAACCTCGAACGTCGTCACGCACAGCAGCCGGATCACGTCGTCGCCGAACCAGTCGACCCGCGGCCCCGGGACGATCCGGAGCGGACCGGTCGCGACCGGTCGCGGCGTGTCCAGTGGCTCCGGTCCGCGGCGCGGACGCCCGATCGGGAGCACCACGCCGTCGACCACCCGGGGCGGACCGACCCAGGCCAGCGTGTCGGTGGAGCGCGATCCGAGCACAGGATGTACGTCGACCCCGCCGGCGATCGCGACACAGGAACGCACCCCGGAGCTCGCCGGCCCGACCACCACCCGTGCCCCCGAAGGGACCCACACGGCCTGGCCGTGCGCAACCGCGGCGTCGTCCACGCGGACCTCACAAGCAGCACCGGTCACCGCAATCCACCGTGGCTCCCCCAGCTCGAAGGAGACCCCGGTCACTGTGGTCTCGAGCAGCGCGTCGCCGGGCTGGTTGCCCACCAGCCGGTTCGCCAGCGCCGCAGCACGGGCGTCCAGGGCCCCGGCGTGTGGCACGCCCAGGTGGGCCACACCGGAGCGGCCGAGGTCCTGGATCGTGGTCAGGGAGCCGGCATCGATGATCGTGAGACTCATCGGGCCACGAACCTCACCCGGGTTCCCGGCGCGAGCAACGCCGGCGGCTCGCGGTCCTGGTCCCAGAGCTCGATGTCGGTGTGGCCGATCAGCTGCCAGCCGCCGGGCGACGCCGTCGGGTAGATACCGGTGTACGGGCCGGCCAGGCCCACAGACCCAGGCTCGACCCGCGATCGTGGCGCGGCCCTTCGGGGTACGTCGTCCCACCCACCGTCGTGAGCCAGGTAGGCGAAGCCGGGAGCGAACCCGGAGAACGCCGCCACGTGATGGGCCGAGACGTGGCTCGAGACGACCTCGTCGACGGGGACTCCCCAGTGGTCGGCCACGTCCGTCAGGTCCGGGCCGTCGTAGGTGACGGGCACTTCGACCAGTGAGCCCTCCTCGAGGCCACCGGACGGGGTCCACTGCCCCACGACCGACGCCAGATCATCGGTGGCGTGGCTGACCAGGACCGTGGCGGCAGCCGGGACGATCTCGCGGGCGTCGACTCGTTCACGGAGCCAGAGCGCCAGATCCAGTGCCTCGGTGGCATCCGCGACCTCGAGCAGGGTGGCGTCGGGCCCGAAGGGGATCAGCCGCACGGCGCCACACCCCATCCGGCAGCCTCGAGCGCGCGGCGTACGGCCACGGCGTGGGCGAGCGCTCCCGGCGAGTCGCCGTGCAGGCACAGAGAGTTCACGTCCGGCGCCAGGGAGAGTGCGTGCGCGACGATGTCGCCCTCGGCCTGCACGAGCGCGCCCGGTCGGTCCCGCGGCACCAGGGTCCCCTCGGGCGTGTAGCCCCGGTCAGGGAAGCCCTCACGACGCACGACGCGCCCACGACCGGCTGCGAGGTCGAGCAGAACGCCCCCGGGCAGGCCGAGCACCGGCAGCTGACCCGAGCCGTCCAGCACGGCCGTCGCCTGGTCGCCGTCATGGACCACCCGGTTGTACAAGGCCCCGTGCGGCTTCACGTAGGCCACCGTGGTCCCGGCGGCCTCGGCGTGCGCCGCGAGCGCTCCCACCTGGTCGGCCACCTGGTCGCGCAGGACCGCGGAGGTCACATCGAGGCTCACCCGCCCGAAGTTCTCCCGATCCAGGTAGCTCACCTGCGCCCCGACCGCGACGCCACGTCGAGTCGCCTCCTCGCAGACAGCGCGCATGATCGCGTCGTTGCCCGCGTGGTAGCCACAGGCCACGTTTGCGCTGGAGACCAAGGCCAGCAGGGCAGCATCATCGGTGATCTCCTCGCCGAGATCTGCGTTCAGGTCGATCATTCGGGCACCCGGGCTCACGCGCCTCATCCTTCCATGACCGCGCTGGTTAGAGTCGCCGTCATGCATTCACCCGTCGCAGCCCGCAAGCCCGTCGAGCACACCCATCACGGCGACACCGTGGTCGATGACTACGAGTGGCTCCGGGAGAAGGAGAACCCCGAGGTGACCGCCCACCTCGAGGCTGAGAATGAGTGGACCGAGTCCCGCACCGCGCATCTGGCTGACCTGCGTCAGTCGCTCTTCGACGAGATCAAGGCCCGCACG
>JAKDNC010000657.1 GCA_030452025.1 Nocardioides sp.
GGGCGACGTCGCACTGACCCGCGAGGATCCTGGACCGGGCGGTGTCCAGCGCTTGGGCGCCGGTCGCGCAGGCGGCGTACGACGTGGCGACGCGGGCGCCGTTCCAGCCGAGCGCCTGGGCGAAGGTGGAGCCGGCGACGTAGCCGGCGTATCCGTTGCGGACCGTCTCGCCGCCGACGACCAGCCCGACGTCGGACCAGGGGACCCCGGCGTCGTCGAGGGCGGCGCGCGCCGCGGCGACGCCGTACTTCACGAACGAGTGGCCCCACTTGCCCCAGGGGTGCATGCCGACCCCGGCGATGGCGACGTCGTGACTCATGCGCTCTCTCCGATCGGCAGCCATTTCCACATCAACTTCTCGCCCTCGTCATCTGTGTAGAGCGTCTCGACGACCAGCTGAACCTCCGAGCCGACCGACACGTCGTCGACGCCGTGTCCCGTGGCCAGTTGGCCGAGCACGACCAGGCCCTCGGGCAGCTCGACTGCGGCGAGCGCGAACGGGACGTAGGGGTCGCTGGTGGGGATGTAGGGCGCTGGCGGCTGGTATTGCGCGTCGGTGTAGGACCAGACCCGGCCACGACGTGAGAGCTCGACCTCGTCGAACGTCTCTCCGGAGCAGACCGGGTTCTTGCAGAATCCGGTCTCGCGGGGGAACGCGACGTTCCCGCACTCGGTGCATGAACTGGCCAGCAGGGCAGGCTCTGGGCCGGTGGTGAACCAGCCCTCGATCGCAGGTGTGGTCATCTCTCCGCCTGTCGAATACGCGATATTGGAACAGGTTTCAGTATTACACCCGGCCGGCGGCCCGTGTCTCAGCCAGTCCCGCTCTCCGGACCCTGTGCTGCCCGCTCCCCGGCGGAGCGAAGGATGCAGAATTCGTTGCCCTCGGGGTCGGCCAGCACCACCCAGCCCGATCCTGGTCCGTACTTGCCGCGCAGGTCGACGATCTGGGTCGCGCCAACGCCTAGGAGTCGCTCGACCTCCTCCGCCTGGGTCCCGTCGCTGGGTCGCAGGTCGAAGTGGATCCGGTTCTTCAGAGACTTCCCCTCTGGCACCTCGATGAACAGCAGCTGGTGACCGGCATCCGGCCGCTCGATCATGCACTCATCGTGGCCGGGGAGGTTCGGGACGCCGGGGATGTCGCGATAGCCGAGCAGGTCACGCCACCAGGTGGACAGCTCGTAGGCGTTGCGACAGTCGACGCTGGTGTGGGAGAGGAAGGAACTCATTGCCCTTCACTCTGGTCCCCTGGCGGAAGTCGCGTCCAACGATTTTCAGAGCGTCATCCCGCGACCAGCCAGCAACTCCCGAAGGCGGGTGATCCCGTCGCTGGTGTGCCACTGCTCGGCGGCCAGGCCCAGCTCCCGGGCGGCCTGCACATTCCGCTCCGAGTCGTCGACGAAGGCGACCTGAGCAGGGGTCGCGTCGAGCGCGTCGAGAACGTGTCGGAAGTACGCCGGATCCGGCTTGGCCAGCCCGATCTCGCACGAGTAGAAGCTGGAGTCGAAGACTTCGTCGTGGCCGATGCCGGAGCGCATGTACTCCGCCCGCTCCGGGTTCTGGTTCGTCGCGAGGTGGCAGCCGATCCCGCTGGCGCGCAACTCGCCGACCAGCTCGATCACCCGCCGGTCGACGGCGATGTTGGCCCACACCGCGTCGTAGACCTCTTGTGCCGGGGTGGTCACCCCGAGCGCTTCGAGATGGCTGGCGAGCACGGGACGGAACGGTCCCTCGCCGCGGATGCAGGCCTCCTCGTCCCGGGCCAGCCGGGCGAAGAGCGCCGCCGGGTCGGGTACGACGGGCGCCAGCGCGACCTGCCAGCCGCCGGGGAGTCGCTGAACCACTCCATCGGCGTCGAGCAGGACGTGGGTGATGTTCCCCGCCGGCTCACTGTGCGACAGGTTGGCGGTCACGGGGTCACGGTTTTGCGGGTCCGCTCGTCATGTCAACGAGAGTCTTCGGTGTCGGAGAGCCAGCGGCGATACCCGTCTTCCCAGCCGAAGTCCTGCCCCAGCGCTGCGTTCAACGCTGCATTGTGCGGCCGGTAGTAGTCGACCAGCCTCTGGTATGTCTCCGGGGCCATCTTCGGGCGTGACCGCTGGTTGTAGGGCTGCAGGTCGAGTCCGTCGAAGTGAGCGAGTCCGAGGAAGGATTCGACCTCCTCGAATGCTGCGGCAGGCTCGGTGAAGAGACGCTCAGCGGACATGATGAGCAACTGCCGACGAGGGAAGAGATCGAGCCACGGCTGGACATGCTCCAGGTATCGCCCCCGCGCCAGGTAGCTGTGGTGGTCGTGGTGGAAGGACCGGTAGGCGGGATCGGCCAGTATCGCGTCTTGGTCGACGGTCGCCAGCCGGTCTGCCTCTGCGTCGATCGCGGCC
>JAKDNC010000042.1 GCA_030452025.1 Nocardioides sp.
CCTTGGCGACACGGCCGGGAACGTCGGAGAAGACCAGGTCGGCCACGACGTCGTTGGCCTTGCGGAGCCGGGCGGCGAGCTGTGAGAGCAGGCTGTGCGCCACGCCCGCACGACCATCGAGCCAGCGCAGCAGGTCCTCGTGGGACAGCGAGGCGAAGGTGGCGTCAGTGACGGTGGTGACTGTGGCCGAGCGCGGGCCCGGGTCGAAGAGCGTCAGCTCGCCGAACATCTGGCCGGGTCCGAGGATGGCGAGCAGATTCTCCCGACCGTCGGAGGAGGTCCGGCCGAGCTTCACCTTGCCCTCGAGCACGACGTAGAGCTTGTCGCCGGCGTCGCCCTCATGGAAGAGCACCTCGCCACGACGCAGGCGCGTGTCGGCCATCGAAGTGCGCAGCGCAGTGGCCGCCTCGTCATCGAGTGCGCTGAAGAGCGGAGCCTGACGAATTACGTCGTTGTCCACGAGTTCCTCCCATGTAGGTGCGGGGTTCGGGGATGATCCTATCCGTGGTTCACGTCACAACATCAATCCGACCGGCCCGAAACTGCCGAGGGTGACCACGATCCGGGTCTCGGGCGACCTCCAACGTAGTCTGGGCGGGTGCCCGCGACCCACCCTGACACAGCGCTCGTACGCCGTGCCCGAAAGATGAACCGTGTCCTCGCGGAAACCTATCCTGATGCAGGGTGCGAACTCGACTTCGCGAACCCCTTCGAGCTCCTCGTCGTCACCGTGCTGAGCGCGCAGACCACCGACAAGCGGGTCAACGCCGTGCGCCCGACGCTCTTCGCGGCCTACCCGGACGCGATCACGATGGCCGGGGCGGCGCGCACCAACCTAGAGACCATCATCGGGCCGCTCGGCTTCTTTCGCGCCAAGACCGAATCCCTGCTCAAGTTGAGCCAAGCCCTGGTCGCCGAGCACGACGGCGAGGTGCCGGGCAACCTGGACGACCTGGTGAAGCTCCCCGGTGTCGGCCGCAAGACCGCGAACGTGGTGCTGGGCAACGCCTTCGACGTTCCCGGCATCACCGTCGACACCCACTTCGGTCGACTGGTGCGTCGATTCGGCTGGACCGAGGAGACCGATCCGGTCAAGGTCGAGCACGCGATCGGCGCCCTGTTCCCGAAACGGGACCAGACGATGCTCTCCCATCACATCATCTGGCACGGCCGCCGCCGCTGCCACTCCCGCAAGCCCGCCTGCGGCGCCTGTCCCATCGCCCACTGGTGTCCCGCATTCGGCGAGGGTCCTACTGACGCGGCAGAAGCCGCCAAGCTCGTCCGCACCGAGGGCCGCGCATGAGGCTGTCCCTGATCCCCGCCGCCTCCCTGGCTTTGCTGCTGGCCGGCTGCGGCGCAGTCACCCCGACCGATTCAGGACCCGAGCGCGTGGACACAAAGGTCGATACGCCAGCGCTCCGCAAGGAGAAGAAGGACGCCGGGATCATCCCCTGCAGGCCCCCGGCCGACGGCAGCGCCGCCGGGCAGGGCATGCCCAAGGTGACGCTCCCCTGTTTCGGTGGCGGGAAGGACATCGACGTCTCCCACCTCCGGGGCCCGATGGTGATCAACCTCTGGGCTTCCTGGTGCGGCCCGTGCCGTGACGAGCTGCCGGTCTACCAGCAGTTCCACGAGAAGTTCGGCGACAAGGTGCAGGTCCTCGGCGTCAACTACAACGACCAGATGCCCGAGGCGGCGATGGACCTGCTCGCCGACACCGGGGCGACGTACCCGGAGCTGGCCGACCCCAACACCGACCTCGCCTATCAGGATCCGCTGCCGAACTTCCAGGGCCTGCCGGCGATCATCTTCGTCGACGAGGACGGCGCGATCGTGGACGGGAACGGCAACACCCGGGTGATGTTCGAGGAGATCGACTCACTCTCCGAGCTCACTCGCCTGGTCGAGAAGAACCTGGACGTGAAGTTGTGATTCCCGACTGGCTCGAACCCATCCGCGACGGCGCGAAGTCGATCACCGTCCACGACCTGACCCGCTTCATGCCGCCCGAGGGCAGCGAGGCCCGGCGGGGCGCCGTACTCATGCTCTTCGGGGACGGCCGTCAGGGACGCGAGGTTCTGCTCACCGAGCGCTCCCACACGATGCGCAGCCACCCGGGACAGGTTTCTTTTCCCGGCGGCGGCATCGATCCCGGCGAGACACCCCACGACGCCGCGCTGCGGGAGGCCTGGGAGGAGACCGGCCTGGACCCCCGCGGGGTCGAGGTCTTCGCCGACCTGCCCGAGCTCTGGCTGCCGCCCAGCAACTACGCGGTCACGCCGGTCCTGGGCTGGTGGGCCGAGCCGTCGCCGGTGACCACCTACTCGGTCGAGGAAGTCCATGCGATCCATCGGGTGCTGGTCTCCGACCTCGTCGAGCCCACCCACCGGATCAACGTCCGCCACCCCAGCGGATGGCTCGGACCGGGATTCCTGATCGGTGAGGACCGCGACGTGATCCTGTGGGGCTTCACCGCCGGGATCATCTCTCGGCTCTTCGACCACGTCGGCTGGACGAAACCCTGGGACACCGAGCGGGTGCGTGACCTGCCCGACTACATGTTCCGGGGAGAGCCACCCAGAAACGACTTCGCCCCGAACACCGAGTTCAAGGAGCGGCCCGGCCGATGAACGTCCTCGACTGGATCCTAGTGTTCCTCGTCTTCACCTACGCGCTGTCGGGATATTGGCAGGGCTTCGTCACGGGAGCCTTCGCGACCGCCGGCCTGCTGATGGGCGGGCTGCTCGGGATCTGGCTGGCACCGATCGCGCTCGGCGACGCGGACCCTTCGATCTGGGTCTCGCTCGGCGCGCTGTTCATCGTGATCCTCTCCGCAACGCTGGGCCAGGCGTTCCTGCAGTACGCCGGGGCCAGGGTGCGAGAGCAGATCAGGTGGCAACCGGTCCGGGCCGTCGACGCGATCGGCGGCGCACTTCTCAGTGCAGCCGCCGTACTCTTGGTCGCCTGGGCGCTGGGCGTGGCCGTCTCCGGCACCAAGATCGGCTCGATCACGCCGATGGTGCGCGATTCGATGCTGCTCGCCAAGGTCGACCGGGCGCTGCCCGAGCGGGCCAACCGGGTGCTCAACTCGTTCAACAAGGTGGTCGGGACCAACTTCTTCCCGCAGTACCTCGAACCCTTCGCGCCGGAGCGCATCGTCGAGGTCGCCCCGCCGCCGAAGGGCATTGCCCGCGACCCCGATGTCGAGGCGGCCTCGGAAAGCGTCCTGAAGATCCACGGCGACAACAGCTGCGGACGAGGCGTCGAAGGCAGTGGCTTCGTCTACGCCGACGGTCGCGTGATGACCAACGCACACGTCCTGGCCGGCGTCGACGACCCCCAGGTGCTCGTCGGGGACGAAGCCCTGGACGCCAGGGTCGTCTACTACAACAGCGACCTGGACGTCGCCGTGCTCAGCGTGGACGGCCTGGACCGGCCGCGTCTCGGGTTCGACACCGATGCGAAGAAGGGGCAGGGCGCCGCCGTGCTCGGCTACCCCCAGGACGGTCCGTACGACGTCCAGCCAGCACGTATCCGGAACGAGCAGCGACTGCGCTCGCCGGACATCTACGGCAACGGCTCGGTGCTCAGGGAAGTGTTCTCGGTCCGCGGCCTGATCCGCCCGGGAAACTCCGGAGGGCCGCTGGTCAACAGCAAGGGCGACGTGATCGGCGTGGTCTTCGCCGCGTCGGTCACCGACGAGAACACCGGCTACGCGCTCACCGCGGAACAGGTCTCCGACGCCGCCGGGAAGGGAGCGACCAGCCGCAGCCAGGTCGACACCGGCGGATGCGCGGGATGATCCCCGCGCGTGGACTCAGCGATTCTTGAGCGCAGTCTTCGTCTCCTGCGCGTGATGGATCGCGCGCTCGGGTCCCTTGACCTTCTTGACCTTCTTGAGCCCGATCAGTGCCAGGATCCCGGCGATGATCACGTAGATGAAGAACACGATCAGGAACGCCCAGTGCAGGTCGAGTCCGTCGCCGTTCCAGTTGATCAGGAACGCGATGAAGATCGAGAAGATGATCAACGAGAGCAGCAACAAGAAGGCGGCCACGCCGAAGAGGGCCGCACCGATCCCGCCGGCCTTGACGCTGACCTTCAACTCGGACTTGGCGAGCTTGATCTCGTTGGAGACCAGGCTGGAGACGTCACGCTGGGCATCGGCCACGAGACGACCGATGGTCGGTTCTTCCTTCTTCACCTCATCGGTGGACATGCGGGCGCTCCCTGTGTCGGCGTTCTGTTCAGTCCGGATCGGACTCTACACGTCACCCGGGCGCACACGTGCGCGCTCCTACCGGCCCGTCAGAAACGCAAGTTGCGCCCGGACACTCAGTTCGGCCGCACCCCACAGCACCGGGTCGACGTCGCGGTAGACGATCTCCACGACCTGCCGCGGAAGATCGTCGGCGTCGCGGTCGAGACCCCCCAGCGCCGCCTCCACCTGGTCAAGTCGGTCCTTGCGGTGGGCGAGGTAGAAATCGAGCACACCGAGCGCGTCATCGATGACCGGTCCGTGACCCGGCCAGATCGAGCCGATCTCGTGCTCGGAGGCCAGCCGGTGCAGCCGGTCGAGAGAATCGAGGTAGGCCCCGAGCTGTCCGTCCGGGTGGGCCACGACCGTCGTACCCCGCCCCAAGACGGTGTCCCCGGTGAGCAGCGCACTCTCGGCAGGGACGTGGAAGGAGAGCGAGTCGGAGGTGTGCCCCGGTGTAGCGACCACGTGGACCTCGAGCCCGTCGACCGCGACCACGTCTCCGTCGCCGAGCCCCTCGGAGCCGAGCTGGTATGCCGGGTCCAGCGCACGCACGCCGCAGCCCATCCGCTCGGCGAACTCACGCGCCGCCTCCGAGTGGTCGGCGTGGTGATGGGTGAGAAGTACGGCGGCCACCGGCCCCGAGGACTCCTCGATCGCGTCGAGATGGGACTCGATGGAGGGCCCCGGATCGATCACGATCGAGCGGCGGGCGTCCGGTTCACGCAGCACCCAGGTGTTGGTGCCGTCGAGGGTCATCATGTTGGCGTTGGGGGCCAGCACACAGCGTGCCCTGGCTCCGAAGGCTCCGCCGCCCCAGCCCGGTTCACTCATCGTGCGAGTTCTTCCCCGACCCGGATCCCCAACTGCACAAGGCGATCGGGGACGACCAGGCGCGATCCCGACGGATCAGCAGTCGGCTCGATCATCTCGTGCGGCAGCGTGGCCACGTGGGCCATCGCCTCGTCGGTGGAGCAGGCGTCGTACATCTCGCAGCAGGTGGCATAGGTGGGCGGCAGCATCAGCATGTCGTCGGCATCGACCGCGCGGATCGCGTCGCGCACCGGCAGCCAGGTGACCTTGTCGGACTCGCTGGAGACGTCGCGGGTGGCTTGACCCTCCGGGAGCGCGGCCACGAAGAACCAGGTGCGGTAGCGCTTGGGTTCGAAGACGGGTGTCAGCCAGCCACCGAGCGACGAGAGCAGGTCGGTGCGCAGCAGCAGTCCGCGGCGCTCCAGGACGGAGGTCAGCGAGATTTCGTGTGCGACCAGCGCCCGTCGGTCCGCCTCCCAGTCCTCGCCGGTGGTGTCCTCGACGACCTTCTCCGCGGTCCCGGCGAGCAGCACGCCGGACTCCTCGAAGGTCTCCCGGACGGCAGCGCAGACGAGCTCGCGGGCCTCGTCCTCGCTGCAGTCCATCCGTCCCGCCCATTCGGCGACCGACGGGCCGACCCAGAAGTCGTCGCCGATCTCGGCGTCCCGGGCGTCGACTCCCCCGCCCGGGAAGACGCACATGCCCGCAGCGAACTCCATGCCGACGTGGCGGCGCAGCAGGTAGACGTCGAGTCCACCGGGTCGGCCGTCGCCCTCGCGCAGGAGTACGACGGTCGAGGCGGCCTTGGGCTCGACCGGGGTGCGATCGCCGGCGGCGTACTCGCGCGCCGCGGCCAGCAGGTCAGGAGGCAGGCTGCGGGTCGGGTCCATGTCAGACCTCGACGATGATCTCGACCTCGACCGGCGAGTCCAGCGGGAGGACAGGCGCCGCGACGGCCGAGCGGGCGTGCACACCCGCGTCGCCGAAGGCTCTCCCGAAGAGCTCCGAGGCGCCGTTGGCGACCCGGGGCTGTCCGGTGAAGTCGGGCGTGGAGGCCACGAACGCGACGACCTTCACGATCCGCTTGACCTGGTCGAGGTCGCCGATCTCGGCCTTCACGGCGGCGATCGCGTTGAGGGCGCACTGCTGGGCACAGGCAGCGGCCTCCTCCTCGGTGACCTCGCCGCCGACCTTGCCGGTGACCATCAGCTCGCCGGACTTCATCGGCAGCTGGCCGGAGGTGAACACGTAGTTCCCGGTGCGGACCGCCGGGACGTAGGCGGCAACCGGCTTGGCGACGTCCGGCACGCTCAGTCCGAGCTCCTCGAGACGCTGCTCGACGGCGCTCACGAGACGTCACCACCCTCGAGGGGGCGCTTGAAATAGCCCACCAGGTTCTCCGGGTTCATCCCCGGCGCGATCTGGACCAGCTCCCAGCCTTCGGAGCCGAAGTTGTCCAGGATCTGCTTCGCGGCGTGCGTCAGGATCGGGGCAGTCAGGTATTCCCACTTCGTCATGCTGCGCACCCTACTCGGAGGCGCGCGCTCACTTGATCCAGCCGAGCTCTTGGGCGCCACCGACGCCGACGTAGACCCCGATCACGAAGACCACCCAGGCGATCATCTCGCGGGAGTTCTTCCGCATCCACGCCTCGATCGATCCCAGGAGCGGGGAGAGTCGCTCATGCATGGCGAGCCGCAGGCCCAGCAGGGCCAGTGCGGGGAGCACCATGACCAGGCAGTACGCCGCCAGCACGAGCGCGCTGCCTGCCCAGGGCAGGTCGGCCGCGACCAGGGTCCCGATCGCTGCGAGGTAGGGCAGCATTGAGGCGACCTCGATCGCGGCAGCCGTGAGGGCCAGCCCGACGACGGCGCCCACCGGGGCGGTTCCGTCGGTGGCGCGGGCACGCATCCGGGCCATCCGGCCGGGGCCCTGTTGTGTCTCACGGACGGCACGCGCCTCGGCACGCTTCGCCTTCCCGGCCCGGGTCCAGGGCTCCATGGTGATGCCGAGGATGGCCAGTACGGCGCCGACGGCGACCTCCGCGACCAGAAACGGGGTCGAGTGGATCGCCTCGTTGAAGAGATCGAGGAACAGTGTCGCTCCGGAGGTGAGCAGCAGTCCGACCACGAAGTAGAATCCGGCCACCGTTGCGAGGAACAGCAGGAGCTTCCCCGGCTGGATCCGGCCAGGGACGAGCAGGAGCCAGACCGGGATCAGCAGAGTGCCGAAGCTGGTGCTGTCGATCAGGGCCAGCGCGACCAGCAGGCCGATCGTTCCGAGGCTCAACACCCCCCCAACCGTAGGGGTAGAGATCAGTCGTGGTCGGGGTGGGCCAGGAGGTCGGGCGGCACGAGCGATGCCCCGACCACCCCACTGAGCAGCATCGGATCGATCTCCCGGTCCCGCTTGAGCACGCTCACCGCACCCGAGGTCTCGAAGACCACAGCAGCCACTTCGTCGGGATGGCGGACTCCGGCGAGTCGGAGCTTGGCCTGAAGCTCCACCGGCTGCACGTGGCAGCGACGCAGCTGGTCGGTGCACACCCGGGACCCGGCCATCAGCAACACCGGGCTGGTGGTCACCGCCCGGGCACCCCACTTCCGCGCCCGGACCTGACCGGCGCACGCCTGGAGAACCACCAGCGTCAGCAGGGCGACCAGGCCGGCGGCCAGGCGCGGCGAGTCGCCGAGCGCCGCCCTGCCCAGGACGGAACCGAACGCCACCACGGCGGCGAAGTCGAATCCCGACATTCCCGAGAGCACCCGCTGGCCGAGCACCCGGACGATCAGCACGAGTGTCAGGTACATGCCGGTCGTGGCGATCACCACCGCCACACCTTCGGCCGGACTGATCCAGAGCAGCTCCCGCATCACACCTCCATAGATCCCGCACTGTGCCCCAAGGTCGACCGGAGTCTGAGGCCCCCGGGTGCAACCACCATAGGGTCCGCGCATCGAGCCAGGTCACTGCGATGATGCGGGACCGAGCGCAGCAAGCAGCCGTGCAGCCCACGGGTCGTCCTTGCGGATGAAGGCGGCCGGGGTGCCCAGCGGCGCATCGACGGTCGTGGTCCGGTCCCCGTCGTACTCCTCGCCGGTGAGGACGTGGACCCAGTTCCCGGGTGGGAAGGTGATCTCCACCGTCGTGGCATCGGCCTCGAAAACGGGCGCGACCAGGATCGAGTTGCCGAGGAAGAACTGGGTGTCCACCTCGGCCGCACGGGTGCCGGGCACGACCAGCCAGCCGTGCCGGATCGCGGGGACCCCGGTTCGCGTGGCCTCGGCGAGCACGGAGCGACGGTAGGGCGCGAGCGCGGCGAAGATCCGCGTCATCCGCGCGAACGCCTGCTCGCTCTTCGGCGAGTCGTAGACCTGTGCGTTCACGGCCGGCCGGTTGCCCTCGTGGGTGCGCATCACCGCACCGAATGCGGCGTACTCCGCCCACCGTTGCAACAGGTCGGGGGCACGGGTGTAGTCGCGCAGCTTCGCGTCGATGGAGGTGTAGCCACCGATGTCGGAGTGGACCAGGGGCCAGCCGGAGACCCCGGCAGAGAGGGTGCCGAGCAACGCCGAAGCCAGTCCGTCTTCGGATCCGAAGTCGACCAGCTGGTCGCCATTCCAGAAGAGCGGCGCGTCCCGGCCCATCCCCAAGGACCCGGAGCGGAACCAGGTGACGCAGTCTGGCTTGCCGGCCAGTCGACAGGCCTTCCGGACGGTTTTCGCCCACAGCTGTGGCCACCGGTTGTGGGCGAACGCGGGGTCGCCCTCGGCCAGCACTGCGTCGAAGGGAAGCCCTTCCCCGAAGTCGGCCATGAAACCGCTGACCCCGTCGGCGAGCACCTCGTCGGCGATGACCTGCGCGAACCAACGTCGCGCGGCTGGGTCGGTCAGGTCAACCAGGGACGCGTCGAACCCACCCTGGTCGAGCTCGTACGGCGCCCCGTCGGCGTCCTCGACCAGGAAGCCGGCCGCTTTCGCCTCCTCGCGGAGGTTTCGGATCCTGGGGCCGTCCTTGGAGCCGGCATCGGTGAGGAACGGGTTGACGTAGGTCGTGGTGCGGATGCCCTGGGCGGCCAGGTCTGCAACGAGCCCCTTCCAACCGGGGTAGCGCTCCTCGTCCAGTTGCCAGGTCCACCAAAGCCGATCACCGAAGGACGTGGTCCGTTGCCCGGTCCAGTCCTGGAGCCACACCCCGGAGATCTCGGCGCCGGCCTCCTTCAGCTCGGCGACCTCGCGACGGACCATGTCGGTGCCGCCCTGGAGCCCGACGATCGAGCCGCGCTGGGTCCAGGGGGCCAACGTGGGCCGGGTGTCCTCACCGATCTGCCTGTTCTGTGCGGCCAGGAGTCCGACCGGGTCTGCGCCGGAGGTCAGCTCTGCCCGCAGGTGTGGGGACCACAGCTCGAGCCCGACCCGGGCCGGGTCCCGGGTGTCGGCGACCGCGAAGGCGTGGGAGTCGACCAGGTCCGGGTCGAGCCGCACGCCGCGCAGGTCCTCGGTCACGAACGACGACCATGCGGCGTAGGTCATGTCCTCGGTGCCGCCGGCGCCGTGGTTGGTGAGGTCCGCGAGGAAGGTGAGCGGCTGCGTGCCGCGGCCGACCCCCTGCTCTCGCACGACGATCGGGAGCAGGCGTCCGTCGAGATCGAAGTCGGTGAACTGTTCCCCGAAGCCGTGGACGCCAGCGTGCCGGGTCCGCCCGGAGACCAACCCGACTGCGTCGACGCTGTCGTCGCCGACGAGGTCGGCAACGACTCCACCACCCGCCCGCCGGGTCAGGGCGAGGGTGTAGTCCGCGTCGTCGCCCTCACCACTGAGCGAACCGGCGATCACCACCCGGCGCCGGTTGGCGCTCACCTCGTCGACGCTCTGCACGGGGAGTCGCTCCCGCAACTGCACGGTGGGCCAGAAGTAGCCGCGGTGCTCCTGCCAGTCGACGCTGCCCCGGGATCCGGTGACGAAGGCGACCCCCGGATCCGCGGCCCAGACGGTGCGCCCGCCCTCCTCGACGACGAGACCCGACTCGTCGGTGACCCGGATCGTGACCGGGCCGAGTGTCCACGAGCCCTCCGCGTCGCCGGCGACCGTCAACCGACCGGGACGCACGGTGTCGAGGTCGTCCTCGGGCAGCGTGGCATGGAAGACCAGCACACCCGCAGCGCTGACCAGGGCCAGCACGAGCAGGCCGACCAGGACGCGGCGCAGCCGGAGCAGCCGGAGCAGGACGCGGGGACGTCGGGAGCGTTCGGGCACGGGACCACTCAAGCACGTGCACGTCGTCCCACGGGTGGACATGAGGCTCCGACCTGAGTCTGATGAAGCAGGAACCCGGCCCCACTAGGGTCGGCGCATGCGACAGCCATGGCGACTCGGCGAGCGCGGGAAGCGCTGGCTGGACAGCGCCCTGGCCGGACTCCTCGTGGCCACCGTCCTCCTCGGCACTCCGCTGGGCGGCTTCTCCCCGCTCGTGGGGATGCTCTGTGCCCTCATGTTCGTGCCGCTCTTCTGGCGACGCCGGCATCCGGTGCCGGTCGCCGCCCTGATCGCACTCGCGAGCCTGGCCCAGCTGGCGCTGACCGACCGGCCGATCTGGGGTCAGGCCGCGGTCCCGATCGCGATCTACTCGGTCGCCCGCTTCTCGACAGCTCGCTGGGGGTACGCCGTCATGGCGCTCGGGGTGGTCGGCGCCGCGCTGGGCCCGCTCGACTGGTTCCGGGGCTATTCCGTCGGGGTGGAGGCGACCCTCTACTACTTCTTCACCATCGGCGCCGTCGTCGCGGCGGCATGGGCGCTCGGGGCGATGGGGCGCACCCGAGCGGCGTACGTCGCGTCGTTGGTCGAGCGCAGCGAACGCCTCGAGCGTGAGGCGGCGCAGCAGGCGCAGCTGGCCGCGCAGGACGAACGGGCCCGCATCGCCCGGGAGATGCACGACGTCGTGGCGCACGGCCTGTCGGTGATCGTGGTCCAGGCCGACGGCGCGCGGTACGCCGCCGCGAAGGACCCCCAGCTGGCCACCGGTGCACTGGCGACCATCTCGGAGACCGGCCGCGAGTCGTTGACCGAGATGCGCCGGATGCTCGGCCTGCTGCGCGCCGAGGGCGATTCCGGCACGACACCCCAGCCGGGCCTGCCCGACCTCGCCCACCTGGTGGCCGAGGCACAGGCCGGCGGGATGGACCTCGAGGCCGACCTGCCCGATCCGCTGCCGAGGCTCTCCGACGGTGTTGCACTGACGGTCTACCGGATCGCGCAGGAGTCACTGACCAACGTCCGCAAGCACGCGGGATCCGCGAACGTGCGGCTCTCGCTTCGCCACGACGTTCACGGGGTCACGCTCGACGTCCTCGACGACGGCCGGGGCGCGGCGGCGCTCAGTGACGGCAAGGGTCTCGGCCTGGTCGGGATGCAGGAGCGGGTCGCCGTGCACGGCGGTCGGCTCACCGCCGGGCCGGCTGCGGGCGGCGGCTTCTCGGTGTCTGCGAGGATCCCCACATGACGATCCGGGTCTTCCTCGTCGACGACCAGCAGATGGTGCGCGCCGGCTTCCAGATGTTGGTCGACTCCCAGGAGGACATGCGGGTGGTCGGCCAGGCCGGCGACGGGGCCGAGGCGTCCGAGAGGCTCTCGGTGACCGCGTCGGACGTGGTGCTCATGGATGTCCGGATGCCCCGCATGGACGGGGTCGAGGCCACCCGCATCCTGGCCGGGCGGGGCGAGACCCCGCGGGTGATCGTGCTGACCACGTTCGACCTGGATGAGTACGCCTTCGCCGCGATCCGGGCCGGGGCCGCCGCGTTCCTGCTCAAGGACGCCCGGCCCGACGACCTGCTCCACGCGATTCGCACGGTCCACGCCGGCAACTCCGTGGTCGCACCGTCGACGACCCGCCGGCTGCTCGACCACTTCGCGTCGTCGCTGCCCGACCCAGCCTCCACGGAGGAGCCCCGCGACCGTCGGCTCGAGGACCTGACCGACCGCGAACGTGAGGTGCTCACGCTGGTCGGCGACGGCCGGTCGAACACCGAGATCTCGGCACAGCTGGTCGTGGCGGAGGCGACGGTGAAGACCCACGTCGGCCGGATCCTGGCCAAGACCGGCTCACGAGACCGGGTGCAGCTCGTCGTGCTGGCCTACGAATCGGGCCTGGTGGGTTGAGGGTCGCCTGAGGGTCGGCGTACGACCTGGGTCGTAGGCCGCGCAACACGGATTCACACCTTGGCCTGACGTCTCGGGGCCCGGGAATTCCTAGCGTTGTGGTCATGATCGAGACGACCTTCAACCAGACCTTCCGGACCGACGGGACCGCCGCCACCGCGCGTGGCCTGACCAAGGCCTACGGCCGTGGCAACGCCGAGGTGCACGCGCTGCGTGGCGTCGACGTGGACCTCCCCGCCGGTCGGTTCAGTGCCATCATGGGGCCCTCCGGATCCGGCAAGTCGACGCTGATGCACTGCCTGGCCGGCCTCGACCAGCCCAGCGCCGGCTCGGTCTCGGTTGCCGGGGTCGCCCTGGAGAGCATGGACGACACCGCCCTGACCAGATTTCGCCGCGACCACGTCGGCTTCGTCTTCCA
>JAKDNC010000658.1 GCA_030452025.1 Nocardioides sp.
GGGGCTGAACCTCTCCGTCGCGGACAAACTCACGATTTCGCGCCAGCTTGACGAACTCGGTGTCGGCTTCATCGAGGGGGGCTGGCCGGGTGCGAACTCGCGTGACACGGACTTCTTCCGACGCGCTGTCGACGAGCTGGACCTGAGGCACGCCGCACTGACTGCGTTCGGTGCCACCCGCAAGGCCGGCGTGGCCGCGGCCGACGACCCGCAGGTCGCCGCGCTGCGCGAGAGTCGCGCGCCCTACGTCACCCTGGTCGCCAAGTCGCACACCCGTCACGTGGAGCTGGCCCTGCGCACCACCTTGGCCGAGAACCTCGAAATGATCCGCGACACCGTCGGCCATCTGACGGCCGAGGGACAGCGAGTCTTTCTCGATGCCGAGCACTTCTTCGACGGCTACCGTCTCGACCGCCCCTATGCGCTGGAGGTGCTGTCGACGGCCTTCGCCGCGGGCGCCGAAGTGGTCGCCGTCTGCGACACGAACGGCGGCATGCTGCCCCACTGGGTCAGCGAGATCGTCGAGGACGCGATCGCGACGACAGGTGGCCGGGTCGGCATCCACGCCCACAACGACACCGGATGCGCCGTGGCCAACAGCATCGCGGCCGTGCATGCAGGGGCGACGCACGTGCAGGGCTGCATCAACGGGTACGGCGAGCGCACCGGGAACGCGGATCTGATCACCACGATCGCCAACCTTCAGCTCAAGCTGGGCCGGCAGGTGCTGCCGGACGGCCTACTCGCCGACTCGACCCGGATCGCTCACGCGATCGCCGAGGTCACCAACTTCCCGCCCGCCTCGCGCCAGCCCTACGTCGGCACCTCTGCGTTCGCGCACAAGGCCGGGCTGCACGCTTCGGCGATCAAGGTCGACCCCAACCTCTACCAGCACCTCGACCCGGTCGAGGTTGGCAACAACATGCGGCTGCTGGTCTCTGACATGGCCGGTCGAGCGTCGATCCAGCTGAAGAGCCGGCAGCTCGGCTTCGACTTGAGCGACTCGCCGGAAGACAAGGCGCTGGTGGCCCAGGTGACAGATCGGGTCAAGGAACTCGAGAGCCGCGGGTACACGTTCGAGGCCGCCGACGCCTCCTTCGAACTGTTGCTCGTCGAAGCCGTCCAGGGAGCGCGACCGTCCTACTTCGAGGTCGAGTCGTGGCGGGTGATCACCGAGACCGGGGCGGTCGAGGAGGCGGTCTCCGAGGCCACCGTGAAGCTGCGTGCAGGCGGGGCCCGGATCGTCACCACGGGGGAGGGCAACGGGCCCGTCAACGCCTTGGACCACGCGCTGCGCCAGGCGATCGGGCAGGCCTATCCGGAGGTCGAGAAGTTCGAGCTGATCGACTACAAGGTGCGGATCTTCGACCAGGGCCACGGCACCGACGCGACCACGCGGGTCCTGATCGAGACCACCGACGGTGAGTCGTCGTGGGTGACGGTCGGCGTCGGGCAGAACGTCATCCAGGCCTCCTGGGTGGCGCTCACCGACGGCCTGACCTTCGGCCTTCGCCGGCTACACCGCTCCTGAGATGCGCCTGTCTGGCGCCCTGCGTGCCCGCCCCGCCCTTTTTGGGGGCGTTCCGTGCAGAATGCATCCCGAATCGAGGTCCAGACATGCATATCGCACGGAACGCGCGGGATCTGGTCGGTGCCCGTGCAGGCCCTGGCGGACGCGGCGGTGGAGACTTCCGAAGTCTGATGTCCACCCACTACCTGAACAGTGTTCAGGTAGTGGGCTAGGTTGGCGTCATGACTGACATCCTGGAACGCGCCCGACACACGGTCCTCGCCCATGGGGCCGGCCTGCCCTACAACGAGCTCGTGGAGGTCCTGCAGCTCCCCGACGATCGGATCTCCGAGCTCCTGCAGGTCGCCCACGACGTGCGGATGAGTCATTGCGGACCAGAGATCGAGGTCGAGGGCATCATCAGCCTGAAGACCGGAGGCTGCCCTGAGGACTGTCACTTCTGCTCGCAGTCGGGGCAGTTCATCTCCCCGGTTCGCTCGGTGTGGCTCGACATCCCGCAGCTGGTCAAGGCTGCGGAGCAGACGGCCGCCACGGGCGCCACGGAGTTCTGCATCGTCGCCGCAGTCCGCGGGCCGGACGAGCGCCTGATGGGCCAGGTGCGCGAGGGCATCAAGGCGATCCAGGCGGCGGTCGACATCAACATCGCCTGCTCGCTGGGGATGCTCACCAAGGAGCAGGTCGACGCGATGCGGGCGATGGGCGTGCATCGCTACAACCACAACCTGGAAGCCGCACGGTCCTACTTCCCGTCAGTGGTCACGACCCATTCCTACGAGGAGCGGTGGGAGACCTGCCAGATGGTGCGCGAGTCGGGCATGGAGCTGTGCTGTGGCGGGCTCGT
>JAKDNC010000659.1 GCA_030452025.1 Nocardioides sp.
AGAATCGCGATGCGGGTCTCGAGGTCGGGCGGCTGGACGTCGGTGATCAGACCCCACTCGAACCGGCTGCGCAGACGATCCTCGAGCGCTTCGAGCCGCTTGGGGGCGCGGTCGCTGGTCAGCACGATCTGTTTGTTGGCGTTGTGCAGCGCGTTGAAGGTGTGGAAGAACTCCTCCTGCGTCTGCGTCTTGCCTTCGAGGAACTGGATGTCGTCGATGAGGAGTACGTCGACCTCGCGGTAGCGCCGCTGGAAGGTCTCGGGCCGCTTGTCCTTGATCGCGTTGATGAATTCGTTGGTGAACTCCTCCGACGAGACGTAGCGAACCTTCGCACCGCGGTAGAGGGAACGCACGTAGTGGCCGATGGCATGCAGGAGGTGGGTCTTGCCGAGGCCGGAGTCGCCGTAGACCAGGAGCGGGTTGTATGCCTTGCCCGGTGCTTCGGCGACGGCCACTGCTGCGGCGTGCGGGAACCGGTTGGACGAACCGATGACGAAGGTCTCGAAGGTGTACTTCGGGTTGAGTCGGGTTTCCAGAGCGCTTGGTTGGTCCGGCGCCTGGGTCATTGTCGACATATCGATAACCCGACTCGCGGACATGTCATCGAAGGATCCCCGGCCGATCCCCGGGCTCCGCGCCTCGCTCGGTCCGGGACCAGGCTCGCGGGGCTCACGAGGCTCATCCGACCGGACGTTGCCCCGGTCGCCGGAGGGGTCGTGCTGGCCCGTGTCTTCGTGCTGAGCCGCCTCGTCACGAAGGCTGTCGTCGAGCTGCGGGTCGACCGTGACCGCAATCCGAATCTGTTGCCCGAACGCGTCAGTCAGTGAGTCCTCGAGGCGCGTGCGCAACCGTCCCTCGAGCTGGGAGCGGGTGAACTCGTTGGGAACCGCGATGATCGCGGTCTGCTCGTGGAGCGTGACCGGCTGGCTGGAACGCAGCCAGGCTCGCTGATTCGGCTGGAGATCATCGACCAGGGTCCGCCAGACCCCGTCCAGGCTGGCCGCGTTCCCACTCTTGTCTTCCACCGGGTTGTCCCCCACTCGTCGTGCCACTTGTCGTGCGCGCGGGACGCCGGGCGGCGTCTCCTGCATCGCAGAGCATCAACACAATGCCCTGCGATTGTTCTGCGTTCATGTTCTGCGTCTCTGCGTTCTGGCCGGGAGCCGCTGTCCTGCATGGTGCCCTACTCCAACGGCCGGGAAAATCTTTCCACAACTTTATCCACAGGCTGTGAACCTGAGGAAACCTCTGTGGACAACCCAGTGGCACTCCACTCCGAATCGTCGCGGCGAGTATCGTTTTGCCTGATCAGAGCGTATTTCTTAGCGTCCGTGACGGGCATCACTGCCTGCTGGTGCGACCAGTGGAACCGTGGGCCGAGGCAGCCTGATCTGTCTGAACGTAACAAGCCTGAGCGTTCGGGATCAACCCGTCATCCACAGGTTGTTGGTGCGTGGGTTTGACCCCCTTCTCGGCCAGCGCGTACCGTTGTTTGGTCGCGCCGGTGTCGACCGGTGCCGCATGTCCACGACCGCCCCCGGCTTTCCCGGTTCAATCCTGGATCCGGTGGCGTGTGCGTGGGTGGGCGGTGCCAGCCGAACAAGGCTGCCCGTCATCCGGGCACCGGACGTGGAAGACCCTGACAACAAGTCTGATCGAAGTATCGGAGTATTAGCCGTGAGCAAGCGTACGTACCAGCCGAACAACCGTCGCCGTCACAAGGTGCACGGTTTCCGCCTGCGCATGCGCACCCGCGCTGGCCGTTCCATCCTGTCCTCGCGTCGTCGCAAGGGCCGCGGCAAGCTCGCCGTCTGAGCTCGCCGGCGAATCTGCGCGGCCGTGTTGCCCCGGGAGCACCGCCTCACGTCAGGTGCTGACTTCCGGGTCGCGACCCGCAGGGGCCGCCGGGCCGGGTCCCGCACCTTGGTGGTGCACCTGTGGTCCCCACAGTTGGCAGTGCCGACGATCGGGGAACCGGGCGAACCGGCTCGTGCCGGGTTCGTGGTGAGCAAGATGGTGGGCAATGCGGTTGTGCGCAACCGAGTGAAGCGGCGTCTACGACATCTGGTCCGGGAATCCCTTTCGAGGATCCCGGACTCTGGTGTGCTCGTGGTCAGGGCCCTCCCCGCCTCGGCCGAGGCTTCCTATGCCGAGCTCGACCGAGACCTGTCTCACTGCCTGCGCCGGGTGAGGGCGTGAAGTATCTCCTCATCGGCCTACTGAGGGTCTACCGGCGACTGATCAGCCCGCTCTACGGACAGGTCTGTCGCTACTACCCGAGTTGCTCCGCCTACGCGCTGGAGGCGGTGACCGTGCACGGCAGCATCCGTGGATCCTGGCTCGCTGTGCGCCGTCTGTCACGCTGT
>JAKDNC010000660.1 GCA_030452025.1 Nocardioides sp.
CTTGCGGTAGGCGACCACGACCAGCGTGGTGTCGGCACCGTTGCTGCGCAGGCCGCTGAGGATCCGGGCCTCGACCTCGGGGTCCACGGCGGACGTGGCGTCATCGAGGATCAGCAGCCGTGGCCGTCGGACCAGCGCCCGAGCCAGGGAGATGCGTTGCCGCTGGCCACCCGACAGCGACGTCCCGCGTTCCCCCAGCCGGGTGTCGAGCCCGTTGGAGAGGGCCGCGACGAAACCGTCGGCCTGGGCCGTGCGCAGCGCGTCCCACACTTCGTCGTCTGCGAAGCCGGAGCCCAGTGTGACGTTGCCGCGGACGGTGTCGTCGAACATGAACGCGGACTGCGGGACGATCGCCACCGCGCCGGCGAGCTCGCCGGCCGCCAGCTCGCGGAGGTCGGTGCCGTCGACCCTGATCTCCCCCCGGTCGGGATCGACCAGGCGGGTGAGCAGACTGGTCAGCGTGCTCTTCCCGGACGCGGTCGCTCCCACCAGCGCGGCGGTCCGGCCCGGATCGACGCGGAGAGTCACCTCCCGGAGCAGCGGCTGCCCGCTGTCGTAGGTGTAGCCGAGCCGGTCGACCTCGAGCGCCACGCCGCTGCCCTCGGTGGCCAGGCGCGCGGCGCCGTACTCCATCTCGCCGGTCGCCGCCAACACCTCCTGGACGCGGCCGAAACCGACCACGCTGCGCGGGAACTCGCCGAGCAACCAGCCGATGGAACGGATCGGGAAGGAGACGACCGTGAGCAGGTAGGCGACGGTCACCACGGACCCGGCGTCGGTGGCGCCGGAGAGGACGCGCGAGACGCCAACTCCGAGCACCACGAGGACGCCGATGTTCGGCAGCGCCGCCAGGGCAGGGTCGAACATCGCCCGGATCCGACCGGCCCGGATGAGGACGTCGCGAAGCTCGCGGGTGCGTGTGGCGAACCGCGCGGTCTCCTCACCCTCCCGGCCGAGGGTCTTGACGACCATGGCGCCGTCGAAGGACTCGTGCGCGATCTCGCTGACCTCGGCGCGGAGCTGCTGGGCCCGGGTCATCAGCGGCGACGAGGCCCGTTGGTAGGCGACATTGGCGACGATCACGACCGGGAAGACGAGCAGGCCCACCACGGCCAGGACCAGGTCCGCGACGAGCATCTGGACGATCGCGATCACCATCATGGCGACGGTTCCCACGGCCATCGGGAGCGGCGCGATCGGGAACCAGGCAGCCTCCACGTCGGAGTTGGCGTTGGACAGGAGCTGGCCGGTGGGGTGCTTCTGGTGCCACTCCATCGGCAGGCTGAGGTACTGCCGGGTCACGGCGCGACGCGAATGGGCCTGCATGCGGTATTGCATGATCCCGGCGCCGAGACGCCGCGCGACAATCCCCACGGCGCGCAGGATTGCGACACCGACGAAGAGCCCAAAGACCGCCCACAGAATCCCGGCATCGATCTCGCCGGTCCTGAAGGCGGGGATGATGGCGTTCTCGGTGGACCAGCCGAGAACCCAGGCGTCAGCCACGGTGAGCGCACCGAAGAGGATGCTGCCGAGGGTGGAGAGGGTGAAGATCCACGGTTCCCGGCGGATCGCGACACCGAGCACGGCGAACCCGTCCCGCATCGTCGAGGGCTTCACCCTCTCGCCGTCACTCACGCGTCTTGTCTCCTCATTCCTGCTGCACCGGTCACGAGGGCAACGCCGGCCCGGGCCACCCCATTCCCGACCCGGCGCAGTGTCAGCGGGTGGGGTGACCGGCGTCGGCCAGCGCCTGTTTCACCTCGGCGATGCGCAAGGTGCCGAAATGGAAGACGGTCGCGGCGAGCACCGCGTCGGCACCTGCGTCGACGGCCGGCGGGAAATGCCCGACGGCACCGGCGCCACCGGAGGCGATCACCGGGATCGAGACCTCGGACCGAACGGCCCGGATGAGCTCGAGGTCAAAGCCGTCCTCCGTGCCATCGGCATCCATGGCGTTGAGCAGGATCTCCCCCGCACCGAGGTCGGCAGCACGGGCGGCCCACTCGATCGCGTCGAGCCCGGCCGACTTCCGCCCACCGTGGGTGGTGACCTCGAAGCCGGAGTCTGTCCCGGGGGCCCGGCGGGCATCGACCGAGAGCACGAGCACCTGGTTGCCGAACCGGTCGGCCACCTCCGCGATGAGCTCCGGTCGGTGGATCGCTGCCGTGTTCATCGCGACCTTGTCCGCGCCGGCCCGCAGCAACCGGTCGACGTCCTCGACGCAGGAGACTCCCCCGCCGACAGTCAAGGGGATGAAGACCTGCTCGGCGGTGCGGGAGACGATCTCCATCGTGGTCGCGCGCGCCTCGTGGGAGGCCGAGATGTCGAGGAAGGTCAGTTCGTCGGCACCTTCGGCATCAT
>JAKDNC010000661.1 GCA_030452025.1 Nocardioides sp.
CGCCGAGCGCGGGGGGCTAGAGCTTCGGGCCTGTCCGCTCGACGACTGCCCCGGATCTCTCGTCGTGGAGGGATTGCCTCACCTCACACGGTCGCCAACACCCCCGCCACCGGCTGGTGGTGGTGTGGCGCGGGCGAAATTTGGCGGGTTCCATTGTCTGCACCGACCACTAACCTAGTGGGTGTCGGAGCACTCCCGCTCAATCACACCGCGCCCCAGGAGGCACCTCGTGTCGAACCCCACCATCGCCGTATCCACCTTCGCGGACTCGCATCTCAACACCCACTCCAGGGAGTGGTGGCCGAACACGGACACCAATTGGGTGCCGAAGAACGGAATGGCCGACGTGCGCGCCCACGTGGCTGCGATGACCAACGTCGTCGCCACCCGCATCGCTGGCTTCGAGGAAGGCTCCCACCGACTCCGCATGAGTGGCTCCACGTTCATGCTCTGGGTCGACCACGAGCAGGCATACGGGGACAACAACCAGCCCGCTGACGGCTGGCAGGCCACCGGCTACACCCTGTACCGAGTCGTCGGCCCCCACCTCCTCCACGATCTTGTACGGCTTGATGACGCCCACTCCTCGCCGTATCTGACCGGCAGCGACGGCAACTACCTGCCGCTGAGTGTGGCTGCCGAGCAGATCGCCGCCACCCTCATCGGTGCAGCGCTCCGTAAGGCGGGGGTCTGACATGGGAACCCAGGAGTGCCCCACCTGCTGCACCTCGTACGTCGTCGACATCGTCGTCGGCACAGCCCTCCCCGGCATCTACCGCACCGGGCAGGCCCGCGTCCCCGTGGAGGACATCTTCGGCCGCAGTGACGGCAACTACCGAACCACTACCACCGGCGGGTGGGTGTCGTCGGGGCCGACCGTGCCGGTCACCAAGTTGCCCGACGACGGCGGCTACACGATCACCTACACGTGGCCCTGCGGTGACCACACGGCACAGCTGCAGAAACCGGCCTACGACCGTCAGCGCTGCCGGTTCTGCACCCCCGAGCCGCACGGTGCCCTCGGTGGACGCCAGCGCCGGTGCTTGTGCTGTGGCGGCAACCCAACACATGCGATCGCCCGCGACCCGCAACTTCGGCGGGTGCCGCGCTGCATGGAGAGCCTCGGCCAGACCGCCTGACCCCCTCCCGGGGGCGTGGTCTTCGCGGGAGCGGTGGTGTGGCAGGTAGCGTGCCGGGGGACGGGGGAGCGTCGCTGCGGCACCAACTTCATCTGCTGCCCGGGGAAGTGGCGGCGGAGGTACGGACAACGTGGCGGCGGGCCCCTGGTCAACCACCCGGGGGCCGATCGAGCAAGCCGGGAACCTGATCCTGTCCGCCGCTATCGTGAACTCCGACACCAACCTCCGGGCCACCAGCACCCACGGGTGGAGGGCCCGCACACATTTCGAGGAGAAGCCGAATGCCGGAAAGACTGAATGTGGTCAGGCTGAGCGACGACGAGAAGGCCGTCCTCACCGACTCGGTCCGGCCACAGCACATCGAGGCCGTGTTCCGCGAGGTCAAGGCGTCCCTGAAAGGGTCGGCCGATGCGGTGCAGGCGGCAGCGAAGGCCCCCGACCTGGACGCCGGCACTCTGCGTGCCGCCCAGAAGACTCTGGGGGACAGGCGGCAACTGTTGGGGGCGCTGCCTGCCGGTGAGGCCCAACAGAAGGCCGTCCAGGCGACGAGTGAGGCGCTGGGGATGGTCGAGGAAGCTATCGGGATGCTCGACCAGTAGCCCCGGTGGTACTCACGACCACCCCTTGATGGAGCGAGGGTCCGGCCCGTTGGCCGGGCCCTCGCTCCCTTTCGTTACCCAGAAATACCCCTCTCCCAAAGGTCGGTGGCATTGCCTAATGTGATGGCTGTCGGAGCAACCACGGAACCATCACAGGAGGGTCTGCCGCCATGACCGTCACCAACGACACCCCCGCCACCATCGACCCAACGCTGGCCCTGTGCCGTGCCTGCAGCGACTCCGGCTGGCGTCCCACCTTCCCTGGCGGCGATTTCGTCATGTGCGACTGCGCTGCCGGAGTGGTCGAGGCGGAGCTGGTCGCGTTCGCCACCGAAGTGGAGCGCCAAGGCGCCCCGGATGACCCGTTGGGCGACGGCGTGTTCGACCCGACCGACCTGACCCCGCCGTTCTGAAGGAGACCGCAGTCATGGAACTCACGATCCGCGCTCATGAACTGGCCCTCGGCGACGTGCTCCTCGAATGGGGCTCCGTCACCGTCGAGTCCGTCGCGGTCGACCCTTACACCGGGGCAGGCGACCGGGTGGTGCGATGCCTGACGGACGGGGGCCGCGTCGCGATGGCCCTGAACCGGCTCACCCTCATCAACCGACCCGACTGACCCCA
>JAKDNC010000662.1 GCA_030452025.1 Nocardioides sp.
GACAGTCGGTAGTCCTGCACGAAGCCGACCGAGCGGCCGTTGACCTCAGCGACCCACATCCGAGTCGGCGTCATGCCGTCGATGGTGGAGGCGTACTGCTCGGTGACCCGCTCGGGGGTCGGCTCGCCGTCGGCGGCCCACCACTTGTGGACGTGGTCGCTGCGACGCCACCGGATCACGTCGGCGAGGTCGCCGTGAGTCATCGTCCGCAGCCCGACCCGCAGGTCGGGGACAACGGCGAAACGCTTGGTCTCCCCCGACAGGTCGACGGCGACGGGTTCGCCGACGACGGTGGCTGCGACCCTGCGCGCGGCTGCATTCCACGACTCACCCTCGCGGGTGGCTCCGGCCAGGTCCCGGCCGCCGTGATGCACGCTGATGGGGACACTCATCGGGCATCCGGAGAATCACACACCCCTCGAGACTAGGCGGTGTCTGGGTCGTCACCAGTCGGCCGGGGGATCAAGGGGCTCGTCGGGTTCTCCGCTGGCGGCGGCATCCATCTCCTCGCGCACGATGCTGAACGCCAGGCCGGGTGCATACCCCTTGCGGGCCAGCATGCCCACCAGTCTTCGGATCGCCTTCTGCTGCTCGACGTTGGCCACGCTGCGCAGCTTCTTGCGGACCAGGCGCCGGGCGGCGATCTCTTCGTCGTCGGGGTCGATCTCCTCGAGCGCCTCTCGCGCCACGAGGTCATCAATTCCCTTGCGGCGCAACTCCTGGGCCAGGGCGCGACGGGCCAGGCCCTTGCCGGGCTGACGCGAAGCGATCCACATCCTTGCGAACGCATTGTCGTCGATCAGCCCGACCTCCTCGAACCGGTCGAGCAGGCGGTGGGCGATGTCGGCGGGGACGTTCTTCTTGGCCAGTTTCTCGGCAAGCTCCTTACGACTGCGGGCCTGCCCAGTCAGCTGGTCGAGCAGGATTTTGCGGCCGACCGCCTCATGGTCGGCCGCGTTCCCGGATCCGTCGTCGTCACCGGCCAGTCCGCTCGATGGCACCTGCCGATCTGGCTGTGGAGCACGATCGGGTGTCGCCCCGTGCAACCATGCGGTCACACCATCGGCGACGTCTCCCCGCCACGGGGAGTCACCCTCCGAAGTGGAGCCCACGGCCCAGTCCGGAGGGGGACCCCCACCCGAGGGTCCGACCATCAGAAGTCGACGTTGGTCGGCTCAGCCCCGACTTCGGCGGGCTGGTCGACCTGGGGTCCGATACCGAGCTTCTCCAGGATCCGCTTCTCCAACTCATCGGCCAGGTCCGGGTTGTCGTTGAGGAACTTGCGGGAATTCTCCTTGCCCTGACCCAGCTGGTCACCCTCGTAGGTGTACCAAGCGCCGGCCTTGCGGACGAGGCCCGCCTCCACGCCGACGTCGATCAGCCCACCCTCGCGGCTGATGCCCTTGCCGTACATGATGTCGAACTCAGCCTGCTTGAACGGCGGCGCGACCTTGTTCTTCACGACCTTGACCCGGGTCCGGTTGCCGACCATGTCGGTCCCGTCCTTGAGGGTCTCGATCCGACGGACGTCGAGACGCACCGAGGAGTAGAACTTCAGCGCCTTGCCACCCGTGGTGGTCTCCGGCGAGCCGAACATCACGCCGATCTTCTCGCGGAGCTGGTTGATGAAGATCATCGTGGTGTTGGAGTTGTTCAGCGCACCGGCCATCTTGCGCAGCGCCTGGCTCATCAGCCGGGCCTGGAGACCGACGTGGCTGTCACCCATCTCGCCCTCGATCTCGGCCCGGGGCACCAGCGCCGCGACGGAGTCGATGACGATCAGGTCGAGCGCACCGGAACGGATCAACATGTCGGCGATCTCCAGCGCTTGCTCACCTGAGTCGGGCTGGGAGACCAGGAGCGCGTCGGTGTCGACGCCGAGAACCTTGGCGTATTCGGGGTCGAGCGCGTGCTCGGCATCGATGAAGGCGACGATGCCGCCGTTGCGCTGGGCGTTGGCCGCGGCGTGGAGCGCCACCGTGGTCTTACCGGAGGATTCGGGCCCGTAGACCTCAATCACGCGTCCCCGCGGCAGGCCACCCAGCCCGAGGGCGATGTCGAGGGCGATGGATCCGGTGGGGATCACCTCGAGCGGTGCACGCGTGTCGTCGCCCAGCCGCATCACCGAGCCCTTGCCGAATTGCTTCTCGATGTTCGCGAGCGCTGCGTCGAGCGCCTTCTCGCGGTCTCCAGCCATGATTTCCATCCGTCCGATGTCGGGTTGACTTGCTGCTACGTCGTTGTGATCAAGACGCTAGACGCGGCCACCGACATTCGCGACACGGAGCCGCCATGCCTGGGGATAACGTCGACCAGCGCATCACCTTGGAGGCCTCAGCGTAGTACGAACAAGTGTTCGATC
>JAKDNC010000663.1 GCA_030452025.1 Nocardioides sp.
CTCGCCCTCGCTCACCGCACGACCCAACAGGTCTACTCATGACCGATCAAGATCGCAGTTGCTTTCACGACGCCACGGCGGGGCGAGCATCTTCTGGCCGGGTTGGTGGCACCGTCGCGGCGATCGCTGGTTGCGTTGGAGCGGGGCGGCCCGTCCAGGTTTCGGCGGTAGGGTTGGAAGGCATGAAGGCTCCGGTTTCCCTGCGTGCAATTCCAGTTGCCGGGGTCTCCCATGCGCCTGAGTCCGGTCCGGGTCCGGGGTCGTGGCTGCGGGAGCGGGCATGGCTGCTCGACCTGCTCGTCGTGATTGGGGTGTTTCTCTACAACCTGCCCATCATCCCGATGTACGTCGACAATGCCGCGACGGCGATCTGGTTACTCGTGGTCTCGGCGGCGCTGTGTGCCCCGTACTTGCTGCGTCGTCGGCACCCGCGAGCGGTCCTCGGGGTCATGCTGGCGGCGGCCTGTCTGCAGCTCCTGTTCGGCGTCCCGATTCTCGCCGCGGATGCGATGCGGCTGTTCGCCGTGGACAACGTAGCGACGCGCTGTCTCTGGTGGGTCTCGCTCACCGGTGCACTGTTGACGGTCGGGTGGCTACTGGTCGCGGTGGTCCCGCATCTTGGCGATGACGTGATCGATGTCGGCCAGCTCGGGGTGTTGGTCGTGGTGACGCTGTGGGTATGGACTTGGGGCACGCTCGTGCGCATCCGCCGTCAGTACATCGAGGGCTTACGGGAGCGGGCAGAGCAGGCCGAGCGGGAGCGGGAGACGAACGCCAGGATCGCGGTCGCGGACGAGCGGGCGCGGATCACGCGGGAGATCCACGACATCGTCTCGCACAGCCTGAGCGTCGTCGTGGTCATGTCCGACGGCGCGGCCGCGAAGGTCGACACCGAGCCGGCACGGGCGAAGTCGGCGATGCTCGGGGTGCGGGACACGGGCCGGACGGCGCTGGCGGAGATGCGGCGGATGCTGGGCGTGCTCCGCGACGACGAGCCGGGTTCGCAGGCCCCGCAGCCGGGCCTTGCACAGCTCGACGCCCTGGTCGAGCAGTCCCGCGCCGCTGGTATGCCGGTGGCTCTCAACGTCGACGGGAAGCAGGCTCCGTTGTCACAGGGCGCGGAGCTGACTGTGTATCGAGTGGTGCAGGAGGCGCTGACGAACGTGCGCAAACATGCCGGCCCGGCCGTCACGAACGTCGAGGTGACGGTGAGGTGCCGGCCGGAGGAGGTCGAGGTGCACGTCGTCGACGATGGCCATGGCGCCGCGCCCGACGTGAAGTCGGGTGCGGGCGGGCACGGTCTGGTTGGAATGCGCGAGCGAGTCACCATCCATGGCGGCACCTTCACGGCGGGAACTCGCGCGGGCGGCGGGTTCAAGGTCGTCGCGGTGCTGCCGCGCGAGGAAGGAGCGGACTGATGGTGCGGGTGGTGCTGGTCGATGACCAGGAGATGATCCGGATGGGGCTGCGGATGGTGCTGGAGTCCCAGCCCGGGATCGAGATCGTGGGTGAAGCCGACGACGGCGACACCGCCCTCGACCTGCTGGCGCGCACCGCGGCGGATGTGGTGCTGATGGACGTGCGGATGCCCAGGATGAACGGCGTCGAGGCGACCCGGCGCCTGCGCGAACGGGAGGGCGCGCCGAGCGTGTTGATCCTGACGACGTTCGATCTGGACGAGTACGCCTACGACGCCCTCCAGGCCGGAGCGTCCGGGTTCCTCCTCAAAGACACCCCCGTGGACGAGGTCGCCGCGGCGATCCATCACGTGCACGCCGGGGATGCCGTCGTCGCACCCAGCACCACGCGCCGCCTGCTGGACCACTTCACCCGCGCCCGCCCGGCAGCCCCAGAGTCGGGCGCGACGCCGCGCCACGAAGCGGACGTGAGATTGGACGAGTTGACGCCGCGCGAGCACGAGGTGCTCCAGCTGGTGGCAGGCGGCCTGTCGAATGCCGAGATCGCCGCCGAGCTCGTGCTCGCCGAGGGCACCGTGAAGGTGCACGTGGGCCGCATCCTCACCAAGCTCGGCCTGCGCGACCGGGTGCAGGCGGTCGTCCTGGCATACGAGACGGGGCTGGTCGCCGCTGGCGAGCACTGAACGATCGGACCTCGTCCGCTATCTCCCGGGACGTACCCGGCTGGTGGCGTATGCCTGAAGTGATACGCGGAAGATATGCCTCAGGCGAGACGATCGCGAGGCGCGTTTTCGGGATCGTGGAGGCATGTCTTCCACGATCGTTGCCACTGAGAATCTGACCAAGCGCTATGGCGGGCGCACCGTCGTCGAGAACCTCGACCTGCGCATCCCGCCCGGCAGCGTCTACGGGTTCCTCGGCCCGAATGGGGCTGGGAAG
>JAKDNC010000664.1 GCA_030452025.1 Nocardioides sp.
TGGGTCGCACCCGCGAACTGATCGAGTTGATGCGCGCCGGGATGCGTCGCGAGAAGTTGTCGGCCGACGGCATCTTCAAGCTCCCGCTCTCCAAGGAGGACGGCGCCGTCACCGGCCTCGGCAAGCCGCTGAAGATCCTGACCCACCCCGAGCGCGACTCCATCCCGATCTACATCGCCGGGCTCGGCCAGAAGAGCGTCCAGCAGGCCGCCGAGATCGCCGACGGCTGGATGCCGTTCCTCTTCATCCCGGAAAAGGCCGACTCCGTGTGGGGCGAGGCCCTGCGCGCCGGCGCCGGCAAGCGCTCCGCCGACCTCTCGCCGCTCGAGATCACCGCCGGCGGGCTCTGCGCGATCGGCGAGGACGTCAAAGGCATGCTCGACCTCGCCCGGCCGATGGCCGCCCTCTACATCGGGGGCATGGGCGCTCGCGGCAAGAACTTCTACAACGACCTGGCCGTTCAGTACGGCTACGAGGCGGAGGCCAAGGAGATCCAGGACCTCTACCTTGACGGCAAGAAGAAGGAGGCCGAGGCGGCCGTGCCCCTCGAACTCCTCGAGCTGGCCAACCTGGTCGGCCCCGCGTCGTACGTCAAGGAACGCGTCGCCGCATTCAAGGAGGCCGGCGTGACGAACCTGCAGATGATGCCGGCTGCGGAAGACCCCGCCGCGCTCGTCCGTGAGATGAAGGAGCTGATCCGATGACCCGCGAAATCTTCGAGGCCGAGCACGAGGACTTCCGCAAGACGGTGCGCACGTTCTTCGAGAAGGAGGTCGTGCCCCACCACGACCAGTGGGAGAAGGACGGCATCGTCCCCCGCGACGTGTGGCTCAAGGCCGGCGAGGCGGGCCTGCTCTGCTTCGACGTGGCCGAGGAGTACGGCGGCCCGGGGGTCGACGACTTCCGCTACAACGTCGTCCTCTCCGAGGAGCAGACCCGGGCCGGCACCAGCGGCCCCGGCTTCTCGGTGCACTCCGACATCATCGTCCCCTACCTCAGCAGCCTCGGCACCGAGGAGCAGAAGCAGCGCTGGCTGCCCGGCTGTGTGTCCGGGGAGATCATCACCGCGATCGCGATGACCGAGCCGGGTGCCGGGTCCGACCTGCAGGGCATCCGGACGACGGCGGTCGACAAGGGCGACCACTACGTCCTCAACGGTTCCAAGACGTTCATCTCCAACGGCATCAACGCCGACCTGGTGATCGTCGTGGCCCGCACCGACCCGGAGGCAGGCCACAAGGGCATCAGCCTGCTCGTCGTCGAGCGCGGCATGGCCGGCTTCGAGCGGGGACGCAACCTCGACAAGATCGGCCTGCACGCCCAGGACACTTCGGAGCTGTCGTTCACCGATGTCGAGGTGCCCAAGGCGAACCTCCTCGGCGAGGAGGGCAGTGGCTTCATCTCATTGATGATGAACCTCCCCCAGGAGCGCCTGATCATCGCGGCCCAGGCCGCAGCCGCCTGCGACCACATGGTGGATCTGTGCCTCGAGTATGCGAAGACCCGGGAGGCCTTCGGACGGCCGATCGGCAAATTCCAGAACACGCGCTTCCTGATCGCCGAGATGGCCACCGAGGCCAGGGTGACCCGGGTCTTCCTCGACGACTGCATCAAGAAGCACCTGGCCGGCGAACTGGACGCGACCGGCGCCTCCATGGCGAAGTGGTGGGCGTCCGAGCTGCAAAACAAGCTCGTGAACCAGGCCGTCCAGCTGCACGGCGGCTATGGCTTCATGATGGAATACCCGGTCGCCAAGGCCTACCTCGACAGCCGGATCTCCACCATCTACGGCGGCACGACCGAGATCCAGAAGGAGATCATCGGCCGCTCACTGGGTCTCTGAGGAGGAGGGACTGCGGGCAGTGGCCCGACGGACTCATCCCAATTCCTGATCACTGGGGGCCGACTGAGCTGGTGCCGCCCGGTGGCTGCCGATCCAGACCATGAGGCAAACGAGAAGGCGTCCACGCTGCGTCGCACTCGCAAAGTCAGGCTGATCCGGCGAAGCATCGTCTCGTTGCGGGCCGTCGTCGAGCGGTCTGTCACGAGCACAGCGACGGCGACGAGCGTGGGTGTCCCCGGCGGCCCGCGGCTTGAGGGGATCTGACATCGCGTGGTTTCCGACTGTCCCGCAATGACGTGGCTGTGTCACGACCTGAGACCGCTGCGCGGGCCCCGGAGGCCGGGGACGTAGCCTCGGGACCGTGAGTGTCACACCGCAGCAGATTCGTCGTGCCCTGGTCCGTGCCGAGCGCGGCGCCGCTCTCGACGAGGCTGAGGCCTCCGCGCTCCTGGCCGCGACCGGGGAGCAGTTGGATCAGTTGTGTGGTGTGGCGGCCCGGGTGCGCGATG
>JAKDNC010000665.1 GCA_030452025.1 Nocardioides sp.
ATTATCGAAATCCTCGATCTGAGGTTCGATCGAGGCGCGTATTTTGGGATTTTTGTGGGCGGGCCAGACAATGAATAAGTCTGGGTAGCTCGTGGCAAGTTCGCGCATGGCCCGACCGATGTTGATCATGTTCTCACCGAGGTTTTCCCGGCGATGAGTAGTGACAAGAAGAACACGTCGGTTGTCGTCATTCACGTTCTGCAATTCGCGGCTGGTGAAATCTACGGGACGTGCCACGGCCCAATGCAACGCATCGATGACCGTATTTCCGATCACATGAATATTTTCGTCGGGGACCCCTTCAGCCAGCAAGTTCGATCGTGACACCATCGTCGGCGCTAGGTGGACTCGGGCTATTTGCGATACAATCTTGCGATTCGCCTCTTCCGGGAATGGGGATTTAATGTCTCCGCTTCGCAGTCCTGCTTCAAGATGCACGACAGGGATCTCACGATTGAACGCTGCGATTGCGGCACCCATCACAGTCGTTGTATCACCTTGCACCACGACAGCATCAGGCTCGTAGTCAGCGAGCACCGCGTCGATCCTGGTGATCACGTTGCCGGCGATCGTGTTAAGAGTCTGCCCATGTTCCATGAGATTGAGGTCGACGTCGGGCACAACGTCAAAGAACTCATTGACTTGATCGAGCATCTCACGGTGCTGGGCAGTAACCACAACGATCGGAGTGAACGTCGGATCACCTTCTAGCGCCTTGATCACCGGGGCCACCTTGATGGCTTCAGGTCGTGTTCCGTAGATGACCATGACTTTGGTCCCGTCGGCCGCAGCATAATCGCTCAATATTTCTCCTCATCGCGGGTCATAAAGCACGGACAACGGCTCTCCTGCTTGCGGAGACGAATTCCCGATCCTGGGTCAACATATCATCGGAATGTTTTTCCTTGTGGGTCGAAAGGGATCGCAAGATAGGTGTGGCAGCTGTTGTCACTCCTCATTTCCTCGTGCCCACTTCAGTCACTACTATTTCAACTGTCGTATCGAACAGTCTGGAGATTTCCGCATGAACGCCCTCCCCCTCAACAACCGCCCCTCGGTCGCCGTGATCGGTCTCGGCTACATCGGCCTGCCGACAGCGGCGGTCCTCGCCAGCTCTGGTGCCGAGGTCGTCGGGGTGGACATCAATCAGAACGCCGTCGACCTCATCAACGCCGGTCAGGTGCCCTTCGTCGAACCCGATATGGCCACGACCGTTGCTGGCGTCGTCTCCCAGGGCTATCTCACCGCGACAACCCAGACACCGCACGCAGACAACTACATCGTCGCGGTTCCCACCCCGTTCAAAGACGGCCACAAACCTGACCTGTCGTACATCGAGACCGCTGGCAAGCAAATTGCCCCGCTGCTCGAAGGCACCGAACTCATCATCCTCGAATCGACGTCTCCTCCCGGCGCCACGGAGTTCCTGGCCGATACGGTCCTCGCCGCTCGGCCGGACCTCACGCTCAAGCCCGGCAGCGCCCAGTCGGTCTACTTCGCCCACTGTCCCGAACGCGTCCTTCCGGGACGCATCATGATCGAGCTGCGCACCAACGACCGCATCGTCGGCACCCTCAACGGTGAGGCCGGCGAGCGGGCCCGGGAGCTCTACGAACTCTTCTGCGAGGGCGAGTTCCTCATGACCGACGCTCGCACCGCAGAGATGGCGAAGCTGACGGAGAACGCTTTCCGCGACGTCAATATCGCCTTCGCCAATGAACTGTCAATGATCTCTGATGGCCTCGACATCAACGTCTGGGAACTCATCAAGCTCGCCAATCACCACCCGCGCGTGAACATCCTGCAGCCAGGCCCGGGCGTCGGCGGGCACTGTATCGCCGTCGACCCATGGTTCATCGTCTCTGCGGCTCCCGAACACTCATCACTGGTTCGCACCGCCCGTGAGGTCAATGATGCGAAGCCGGGCTTCGTCCTCGATAAGCTCCTCCCCCAGGCCAAACGCATCAACGATGTGCAGATCGCGGCCCTGGGGCTGGCGTTCAAGCCGAACATCGACGATCTGCGCGAGAGCCCAGCCCGCCAGATCGTGGGCCGCCTCGCCGACGAGCTGCCGCAGGCGAACATCATGGCCGTGGAGCCCAATATCGACGTACTGCCGTCCGAACTGGAGGCGCTCGAGAACGTGACGCTGACAGAGACGAGCGAGGCCGTTCGTGCCGCAGACATCGTGCTCCTGCTCGTCGATCACACGGAGTTCGGTCGCCTCGACCGGTCGCTGTTGGCCCAGAAGATCGTCCACGACACCCGCGGCGTGTGGAACTGAGGAATATGCGGCGCAGGTCTCAGACTTTATCTGCGTGACGGCACGTAGTCGGCTCCCAACCGTAAAA
>JAKDNC010000043.1 GCA_030452025.1 Nocardioides sp.
GGGCCTTGATCCGCTGCCGCAGCTCACGGCCGACACCCCACTGTTCCTGGGGCGCGGTCTTGAGCGCGACCCGGATCAGGACGCCGTCCCGATCGATCGACTGGACGCCCCAGATCTGGGGTTCCTCGATCACGACACCCCTGTACTCGTCGTCCTCCCACAGATCGTGCGCGACCTCGGCGAGGACCCGGCGCACCCGCGTCAGGTCCTCGGCGTAGGCCACGGCGACGTCGAGCACGGTGCGTGCCCAGTTCTGGCTCATGTTGCCGACACGCAGGATCTCGCCGTTGCGGACGTACCAGACGGTGCCCTCGGTGTCGCGCATCCGGGTGACGCGCAGCCCGACTGCCTCGACGGTCCCGTTGGCCTCGCCGACGTCGATGTAGTCGCCGACGCCGTACTGGTCCTCGAGGATCATGAAGATGCCGGACAGGAAGTCGCGGACGAGCGCTTGGGCGCCGAAACCGACGGCCACACCGAGGATTCCGGCGCTGGCCAGCAGCGGGCCCACGTTGTAGCCGAGCTGGTCGATGATCATCATCGCGACGATCGCCACGATCATGCTGGTGGCGACGCTCTTGAGCAGGGACCCCATGGTCCTGGCGCGTTGCACGCGGCGACTGGCCGAGACCGCCTGAGAGGTCCGTCGCTCCTTGCTGTTCGCGGTGCTCCCCAGCCCGAACTTGCTCATTTTGCCGGTGACGGGCTCCTCGGCGGACTTCACCAGCCGGTCGATCGCCCGGTGCACCAGCCACCGGACCAGCCAGGCGATCAGGATCAGGGCGAGAATCGCCGTCGGCTTTCCGATCACCCACCCGGCGATGTCGGCGGCTGTGTCGTTGTGGGTCAGGTCCCACACCATGCGGCAGGATCCGCAGTCGTCGTACTTCTCAGGAGCGGACATGTGACGGAGGCTACGACCCTCGTGGTCAGCGGCAAAACAAAAGGCCGATAGCATGGTCACTGTGATGACGTCCACATTTTCTGATCGAGTCGTACGTCGCGCCGTCCGCGCGACGTCTGTCGGTGCACTTCTCGCACTCGCCGGTGCTGGTGCCGTGATGGCTCCTGCGGGGGCCAACACTCCTGAAGGGTGGAGCAACCCGCCAGCCGTGGACCCGGTGCACGCGCTGGTGATCCTCCTCGCGGCGCCGGTTGGTCTCTTCCTCCTGATCGCCCTGGTCGTCTACCTGCCCGCCCTGGCGCGCGGTGAGAACCTGTCGCCGTCGAGCGCCGGCGCGTTCGAGATCGAGTGGTTCGGCGGCCCGAGCAAGTCTCACGAAGAGCTTGCCGCTCCCGACAACGACGAGTCGCAGTCAGGCGGCGCAAGTGGCCGCTGGTGACTACTTCAGCAACGCTGAACGACAGGCGATCGACACCACGATCCGCAAGTCGGAGCAGCTTTGTCGATTTGAGTTCTCCGTCTACGTCGGGGCGACCGAGGGGGACTCGCGCCCTTTCGCGACCCGACTGCACAACACCTTGGTCGCGCCTGCGCGCTCGATCCTGATCATGGTCGACCCCGAGGAGCGGATCGTCGAGATCGTCACCGGGGCGCGGGTCCGCGAGGTCGTCAACGACGCCGAGATCGACCTCGCCATCACTGCGATGAAGGCGCTCTTCGCCGAGGGTCAGCTCGCCGAGGGCGTGAAGCAGGGCATCACCCAGATCGCCGAGCACGCCCACGGTCCCAAGACGATGCACGTCTGAGCGTCACACGTCCGCAGGACCTACGACGAACGGCCCGCACCCACCGTGAGGTGGATGCGGGCCGTTCGTGTGACCGGCGTCCCGACCCACGGCTGTCGCCTACTCGGCGTCCTTGGCCTGGCCCGCGAGGTAGCGGGCCACGTCGGCCCGACCCTCGCGCACGAAGCGCTTGGCCGCCGGGTTCGCCGAGGAGGACTCCAGCCAGGCGTCGACCTGGTCGAGGAGCGCCTTCGAGGCGAGCGGACGCGGGAAGGCGAACTGCAGGGCCACCGAGGCCTTGTGCGTGCCGAGGTGCTCCCAGAGGTTCTCCGCTGCGTCGAGGTACTTCGCCACGTAGGGCTCGAGGACCTCGTCCTGGTCGTGACGCTGGAAGGCGAAGACCACGCTGCGGTGGGTCTCGTTGGCCACGTCCTTGCGTACGAACGCCAACTCGAATGCCTCCGCCTTGGCCTCCGCGCTCGGTCGGCTGGCGCGGGCCGCGGCCGCCTTCTCCTGGCCGGAGATCGTGTTGTCGTTCTCGAGCTCGGCATCGATCCGGTCCGCGTCGGCTCGGCCGGCCCGGGCGAGTCCGGTCAGCAGCGTCCAACGCAGGTCCGTGTCGACCTCGAGTCCGTCGAATCCGAGCGATCCGTCGAGGAGCTGCTCGAGCGAGGCGAGCGCCTCGTCGCTGTGCGCCGCAGCGGCGTAGGCACGCGCGAAGGACAACTGGTGGTCGCTGCCGGGGGCGGCGTCCTCGAGCAGCCTGCGCAATCCATTTTCCCACGTCGCCTGCAGTGCGGCGCGGTGCTCGGGGGCGGAGAAGCTGTTGACCGCTTGGGCGGCGTACCCGGGGATCTGGGCGACACCGAACGCGTCGGTCTCGCTGCCGATGCTGCCCAGCACGATCTCGACGAAGTCGCTCGCGCGCATCTCAGCGTCGCGGGTCATGTCCCACGCCGCGCCCCAGCACACCGCCCTGGCCAGCGAGTCGTCGAGCCGGCCGAGGCCGCCCTTGAGCGTCTCGAGCGAGCGGTCGTCGAGGCGGATCTTGGCGTAGGCCAGGTCGCCGTCGTTGAGCAGCAGCAGGTCGGGCTGCTTCTGGCCGACCAGGCCGGCGATCTCGGTGCGCTCGCCCTCGACGTCGCCCGCGACGTTGGTACGACGGATCAGCCGGACGTCGCCCTGCTCGTTCGGCACGGCGTCGTAGAGGCCGACGCCGATCCGGTGCCGACGCAGCGTGGGGTGGTCCGGGGCGGCAGTCTGCAGGACCGAGAAGGACTTGTAGTTGCCGTCGGCGTCGAGCTCGAACTCCGGGGTCAGCGTGTTGACGCCGGCTGTCTGGAGCCACTCCTTCGCCCAGCCCTCGAGCTCGCGGCCGGAGGCCTTCTCGAGTGCTCCGAGCAGGTCACCGAACTCGGAGTTGGAGTACTCATGGTCCTTGAAGTACTGCCGCAGGCCAGCCAGGAACGGGTCCAGCCCGACCCAGGCGACAAGCTGCTTGAGCACCGACGCGCCCTTGGCGTAGGTGATCATGTCGAAGTTCACCTCGACGGCTTGCAGGTCGTAGTTGTCGGCTGCGATCGGGTGGGTGCTCGGCAGCTGGTCCTGGCGGTAGCCGGTCTGCTTGCGGGCGTTGGTGAAGCCGGTCCACGACTCGTCGAACTCGGTCGCCTCGACGGCGGCGTGGTAGCAGGCCCACTCAGCGAACGACTCGTTGAGCCACAGGTCGTCCCACCACTTCATGGTGACCAGGTCGCCGAACCACATGTGGGCCATCTCGTGCAGGATCACGCTGGCGCGGAACTCGTAGAACGAGCGGACCTGGCGGCTGCGGGGGAGGTATTCGTCGCGCAGCGTGATGCAGCCGGCGTTCTCCATCGCCCCCATGTTGTATTCGGGGACGTAGAGCTGGTCGTACTTCTCGAACGGGTAGGGGTAGTCGAAGGCTTCCTCGAAGAATTCGAATCCCTGCTTGGTCAGCTTCACGACTTCGTCCCGGTCGAGGTGGTCGACCAGCGACTGGCGACAGTAGTGGCCTAGGGGGATCTCGCCGTTCTTGCCCGCGTAGGTGTCGAAGACAGCGTGGTACTCCCCGGCCACGATGGCGGTGATGTAGGTCGACATCGGCTTGGTCTGCGGGAAGTTCCACAGCGCCTTGCCGTCCCCGAGATTCGCCGGGGTCGGCGTGGGTGCGTTGGACACGACCACCCAGTGGGAGGGCGCGGTGACGTTGAAGGTGAAGACCGACTTCAGGTCGGGCTGCTCGAAGGTGGCGTAGACGCGCCGGGCGTCGGGGACCTCGAACTGTGAGTACAGGTAGACGCGGTCGTCTGCCGGGTCCACGAAGCGGTGCAGGCCCTCGCCGGAATGGCTGTAGGTGCAGTCGGCCTTCACCACGAGCTCGTTCTCCGCGGCCAGGTCCGACAAAACGATCCGGCTGTCGGCGTACGCCGTGCCGGGGTCGAGCGATCTCTGGTTGAGAGTGATCTCGTGGACTTCTGCGCCGACCAGGTCCACGAACGTCTCGGCACCCGGTGAGGTGCTCGTGAAACGAATCGTGGTCGTCGATCCGAAGGTCTCCTCGGAGGTCGTCAGGTCGAGATCGATGGTGTAGGACTCGACATGGATGAGGTCGGCGCGGGTCTGCGCCTCCTCGCGGGTGAGGTTGGTTCCAGGCATGTTTTGCATCATGTCATCCACGTCACATTCCGAGCCAGCCGGTCACGGAGAGGTCTCGACCAGGTGGGCTGGTCCGGTCGAGAGGCACGGGAACAAGGAGGCAGGGGAACAAGATCGGGACCGGAGTGGTTGTCCATCAACATGACGAAAGCTGACTTCTGGTTCGATCCGCTCTGCCCGTTCGCATGGCTCACCTCGCGCTGGGTCCTCGAGGTGGAGAAAGTGCGCGACATCCAGGTGTCCTGGCACGTGATGAGCCTGGCCTACCTCAATCAGGACAAGGACATCCCCGAGGACTACCGCAAGACACTGGACCCGGCCTGGGGACCGGTGCGCGTGTGCATCGCGGCCGAGCAGCACCACGGAAACGAGGTGCTGCTCCCGCTCTACACCGCGATGGGCAACCAGATCCACCTCGAGAAGTCGGAGCTCGACCGGGACATGGTCCTCAAGGCGCTCGAGGTCGCCGGGCTCCCGGCCGGCCTGGCCGACGCGATGGAGTCGACCGACTACGACGAGGTGCTCAAGAAGTCCCACCACGAGGGGATGGACCAGGTGGGCGAGGAAGTCGGCACCCCGGTCATCTCGATCGAGGGCAGCGCGTTCTTCGGCCCGGTGATCACCAAGACCCCGACCGGCGAGGAGGCCGGGAAGCTCTGGGACGCGACTGTCGGCCTGGCGGCGTACCCGTACTTCTTCGAACTCAAGCGGACACGCACGGGCGGACTTCACTTCGAATGATGCCTTCATGACGCATCATGGAGGACGTCATGACGAATCTTCTCAGCCCCCGCCTCAGCCTCCGCCTTCCCTTGACTCTCGCCACTGCAGCCGTGGTGGCCCTCACCGGCACCCTTGCCGCCACTCCTGCCCAGGCAGGCTCGCCGGCGCCGGCGCAGGGAGCCGCCGGGGTTGCACAGGCTCCCGCCAAGGACGTCAAGCTGGTCCGTGATTCGGGCAGCGTGGTCCGCGCGGCCAACGTGCCGGTGCTCGACGCGCCAAGTGCACGTACGACGGCCGCCGGGTCGTCGGTGAGTGCGCCGATGAACACGTCGCGGTTCAAGATGGTCGCTGCGACCTGGCGCGGAGCGGCCGAGCCGAAGGTGTCGGTCCGCGTCCGCAGGGCAGGTGAGTGGTCGCGCTGGACCCCGCTCGAGACGCTCAGCGACGGCCCCAACGGCAAGGACCCCCGGGGCACCGACCTCAAGTGGGTCGGCCCGGCAAACGGTGTCCGAATCCGCAACACCGGGCCAGCCACCCGCGGTCTCGAGCTGGTGCTGATCAATCCCGGCCGCAAGGCCAGTGACCGCACGGTGCGACCTCACCGGGGGGCGGTGATGAGCCCGGGGAGCAGCAAGTCGGGCAAGAGGTCGGCCCGTAGATCGCGAACCCCGTGGGCGCCGATGCCGGTGCTCTTCAGCCGGCGCAAGTGGGGCGCCAACAACGCCTGGCGCAACGGAAAGCCGCGATACAACCGGCAGATGCGCCAGGTGCATGTCCACCACACCGTCAACGGAAACAACTACTCGCGCGCCGACGTGCCCGGGATCCTGCGCGGGATATACCGCTACCACACCAAGTCCCTGGGCTGGTTCGACGTGGGCTACAACTTCCTCGTCGACAAGTTCGGCCGGATCTGGGTCGGTCGCTCCGGGGGCCCACGGGTGCTCGTGCGCGGCGCCCACACCTTGGGATTCAACCAGAACAGCGTCGGCATCGCCGTCATCGGCAACTACGACCTCGTCCGACCGCCGCCCAAGGTGATCCGCAGTATCGTGCGGATCTCCGCGTGGAAGCTGGACAAGGCGGGCAAGAAACGCGCGCGTGGTCGTGTGTGGATGCGCTCGCAGGGCAGCGACCGGTTCCGCAATGGACGCCTCGTGCGGCTGCCGAGCATCGACGGCCACCGGGACACCAACCAGACCGCCTGCCCCGGCTCGAAGCTCTATGCGAAGCTCCCCGCCATCCGGAGGCGGGCCCAGGCGCGGATCAACCAGTTCCCGTTGGTCGCGCGCAAGAAGTCCTGACGCGGGTCAACTACCCGCACCGGCGGCCCCGGCCGCTGTGGTGGCGACCATCACGGCGGTCATCGCGGCTTGTGCGGCGGCCACGGCTTCCTTGACTGCCTTGGCCGCCCACTCGCCCTCCGAGATCTCCTTGGCGCGGGCCTTCACCTGGCGACCCGGGGTGCCCTGGTTGTCGACGGTGCGGTGGGCCCGGTCCACCGAGTGGAGCAGGGCGATCAGGGCCGCGGTGTGCTCGTCGGGGGTGACCCCGTTGATCAGGGCAGCGCTGATCTCGCGTCGCCCCTCGTCCTCGTGGCCGGAGTCGACGGCCGGCCAGCGCTTGCGGGGGAACAGCCCGAGGACCTTGTCCTCGTCGAGTCGTACGACGCCGCGCTCGACGAGCCCCGCGAGCAACCGGTCCTTGAGGCCTTTGCCGATCCGGTTGACCAGGTCTTGGGCGGTGCGTTCCTTCTCTTGCACCGTGTGGAGGCCGTCGCGCAGTACGTCGCTCTCCGGCCGACGACCATCGGTGAGGACCTGCACCTTGGCGGAGGACCACGCGCCGGCCTTGCGGACCTCGAGGTTGCCGGACATGGCCAACTCAAGGAGCACCGCACCGCCCAACAGGGGGTCGTAGTGCGTCGATTCGAGGCGGCCGGTCTCGTCGTCGAGGAGGAGCAGGAGGACGTCTTCAGCGATCAGTGTCGTCATGACTCCGACCGTAGCGCAGACCAGACACAGCGCTGCGAGCCAAACCGGTGCGCGTGGGCGACCGTCGTACTCCTAGGATTCACTCATGAGCAAAGTCCTGTCCGCAGTCGCCTGGCCGTACGCAAACGGCCCACGCCACATCGGCCACGTGGCCGGTTTCGGTGTGCCCTCCGACGTTTTCAGTCGCTACATGCGGATGGCCGGCCACGATGTGCTCATGGTCTCCGGGACCGACGAGCACGGCACCCCGATCCTGATCGCCGCGGACGAGGCCGGGCTGACGCCCCAGGAGCTCGCCGATCAGAACCACCGGATGATCGCCGAGGACCTCACCGCGCTCGGCATCTCCTATGACCTCTACACGCGGACGACGACGCGCAACCATTACGCCGTGGTGCAGGAGATGTTCCGTGGCGTCCACGAGAACGGGTACTTCGTCGAGAAGACGACGTACGGCGCCATCTCGCCGTCGACCGGCCGCACCCTGCCCGACCGCTACATCGAGGGCACCTGCCCGATCTGTGGCTACGACGGCGCGCGCGGCGACCAGTGTGACAGTTGTGGGAACCAGCTCGACCCGCACGAGCTGAAGGACCCGAAGTCGAAGATCAACGGGGAGACGCCGGAGTTCATCGAGACCCAACACTTCTTCCTCGACCTGCCGGCGCTGGCAGATGCCCTGACCGAATGGCTCGACGAGCGCGAGGCATCGGGGACCTGGCGGCCCAACGTGATCCGGTTCAGCCAGAACATCCTCAAGGAGATCAAGCCGCGGGCGATGACCCGCGACATCGACTGGGGCATTCCGATTCCGCTCGAGGGCTGGCAGGACAACCCCACCAAGAAGCTCTACGTCTGGTTCGATGCCGTGATCGGCTACCTCTCAGCCAGCATCGAGTGGGCGCGGCGTGGCGATGACCCCGAGGCCTGGCGGGCGTGGTGGAACCCGGCGTCGGATTCTGGGGAGGAGGCGTTGTCCTACTACTTCATGGGCAAGGACAACATCACCTTCCACAGCCAGATCTGGCCGGCTGAGTTGCTGGCCTACTCCGGCAGGGGCGACAAGGGTGGGGGCCTGCACGCCTTCGGTCACCTCAACCTGCCCACCGAGGTGGTCTCCAGCGAGTTCCTCACCATGGAGGGCCGCAAGTTCTCCTCATCCAAGAGGGTCGTCATCTACGTCCGCGACCTGCTCTCTCGCTACCAGCCCGACGCGTTCCGCTACTTCGTCGCCTCCGCCGGTCCCGAGAACCAGGACTCCGACTTCACCTGGTCGGAGTTCGTGCGCCGGACCAACGACGAGTTGGTCGCCGGCTGGGGCAACCTGGTCAGCCGGACCGCCACGCTGATCGCGAAGAACTTCGGTCAGATCCCGCCCGCGGGTGAGTTCACTGTCGAGGATCGTCGCCTGCTCGACCTGGTCGAGGGGACCTTCCCGGCCGTGGGCGACCTGATCGCAGCGCACCGGCAGAAGCAGGCCATCGGCCAGGCGATGCGCGCCGTCGCCGAGGTCAACAAATACGTCACCGACTCCGAGCCCTGGACGCTCAAGAGTGAGGACCAGCGGGAGCGGCTGGGCACGATCCTGCACGTGCTCGCGCAGTGCGTGGTCGACCTCAACCTGATCCTCTCGCCGTTCCTGCCATTCTCGGCCAACGCGATTCATGCGGTCTTCGGTGGCACCGGTGAGGTCCAGCCGATGCCGCGCATCGACGAGGTCGACGATCTCGACGGGGGAGCGGGCTACCCGATCATCACCGGTGACTACACAGGTGCACGTGCTTGGGGGCGGTCCCCGCTGCAGGTTGGCACGCCCATCTCCAAACCCACTCCGGTGTTCACCAAGCTCGACACCGCCGTGGTCGATGAAGAACTCGCCCGACTCGGCGGCTGAGGGGAGGCAGACATGGCCCTGCACCCGGATGCGGCGCACGCGGTGGCGAAATACGCCGCAGGAACCAAGGTGTTCAGCCCCGGCTACGACATCGCCACGGCCCGGGAACAGGCCCGCGCCGTGACGAGGCAGGAGCGCAAGGAGCCGGTGGCCGAGGTGCGCGACCTCGACGCTGACGGAGTCCCGTGCCGGTTCTACGGACCGCCGGGGTGCGAATCGCGCGCCCTGATCATCCACCTGCACGGTGGAGGCTTCGTCTTCAACGACGTCGAGGTCCATGACGGGTTCTCGCGCCGCCTGGCCAACCGCAGCGGCATGGCCGTGCTCAGCATCGGCTACCGCCGGCCGCCGGAGCACAGGTTCCCAGCGGCGCCGGACGACGTCGACACCGTGCTGGGCTGGCTCGACCGCGTGGGTGAGTTCGCTGGCGCTGACGTCTTTGTCCACGGCGACAGTGCCGGCGCCAACCTCGCGCTGGTCGCGGCGCTGCGCCACCCCGGCCGGTTCGCGGCCGTGGCTCTGGTCTACCCGTTCCTCGACCCGACCGCCGGCTTCGACTCCTACCGTGACGCCGTCGGGTTCGACGTCCGCGAGGCGGACTGGTACTGGCGTCAGTACGCCGCCACGGAGGCTGACCTCGAGAATCCGGACCTTGCCCCCCTGTTGTCCGACAATCTCGACACGTTGCCGGCGACCCTGGTCGTCACCGCGGAGCACGACCCCCTCCGCGACGAGGGGGAACATCTGGCTCACCGGCTGGGGGAGGAGGGCGTGGAGGTCGTCGCGGCCCGCTGCCTGGGCATGGTGCACGGCTTCTACCGTCATCCGGAAGCCTTCGTGGCCGCCGAGCCGTTGATGCGGCAGGTCACAGGATTCCTGCAACAGCACAGCGGCTCCTGAGTGTCCATACCCGGCATCTGTCAGAATCCCTGCCATGCGCGTTCACCTCGGATCCGACCACGCCGGTCTTGAACTCAAGGACCACCTCCTCAACTGGCTCGTCGAGCAGGGCCACGAGGTCATCGACCACGGCCCCTTCGTCTACGACGCCGTCGACGACTACCCGGTGTTCTGCCTGCGGGCGGCCGAAGGTGTCGCCTCGGAGCAGGCCGAGGGCGTCGCGGCCCTCGGCGTCGTCATCGGCGGGTCCGGCAACGGCGAACAGATGGCGGCCAACAAGGTCCGGGGCATCCGCTGCGCCCTCGCCTGGTCGACGGAGACGGCGGAGCTGGCCCGCGAGCACAACGACGCCAACGTGATCTCGGTGGGCGGCCGGATGCACACCGTCGAGGAGATGACCGACTTCATCGGTGCCTTCCTCGCCACACCGTTCTCCGGCGGCGAGCGACACGCGCGTCGCATCGCCCAGCTCGCCACCTACGAGACCGAGGGTGAGCTGCCGCCGCTGCCGGAGTCGGCCCTCCGCGGCCCGGATGCCTGAGGGGCACACCCTCCGTCGTCTTGCCGACGAGATCGACGGGGCGTTCTCGGGGAGATCTGTCCGGGTCTCCAGCCCGCAGGGCCGGTTTGCCGCTGAAGCCGCGCTGGTCGACGGTTCGTGGCTGATCGAGGCCGACTCGGTCGGCAAGCACCTCTTCATCGAGTTCGAGGGGGAGCGGTTCGTCCACGTCCATCTCGGCCTGATCGGGAAGTTCGACGTCCACGCTGGGGTCGACGAGATCCCGCCCCCGGTGGGTCAGGTGCGGCTGCGCGTGGCCGCGGGCGGTGACCGTGGGGCGTCGTACGCCGATCTGCGCGGAGCGACGCAGTGCGACCTGATCACGCTCGAGCAACGCGAGGCCATCATCGCCCGGCTCGGTCCCGACCCGCTGCGCGCGGACGCGGACTTCGACCAGGTCTGGCGACGGATCTCCCGCAGCCACAGGCCGATCGGCGACCTGTTGATGGACCAGGGGGTCATCGCAGGAGTCGGCAACGTCTACCGTGCCGAGGTGCTCTTCAGGCAACGGATGGACCCGCTGCGGCCCGGCAGGACGTTGCGCCGCAGCCAGGCACGAGCGATCTGGGACGACCTCGTCGAGCTGATGCGGCTGGGTGTGCAGACCGGACGGATCGACACGGTCCGCCCCGAGCACATGCCGGAGGCAATGGGACGCGAACCGCGCAAAGACGACCACGGCGGTGAGGTCTACGTCTATCGTCGGCACCAGCAGCCGTGCCACGTCTGCGGAAGTGTGGTGCGGACCCGTGTGCTGGTCGGACGCAATCTGTTCTGGTGTCCGCGCTGCCAGCCGAAGTTCCGATCCAGGGCAAGGGAGGACGGGTGAGTGCAGTGAAGCACCCGGTCCGTGCCCACCTGTCGCCCCGTCGCAGGGAGCTGCGCCGCAGTTGGCTGATGCTGACGCGTCGCCTGCGGGCCACCGAAATGCTCGTCCTGCTGGGCCTGGTCGCGCTCACGATCCTCTGCGGTGGACTGTTCATGGTGGCGCCCGACTTCTGGCCAGTCACCCTGGTGATCCTGCCGATGATGCTCGGCGGCATCTTCCTGGGCCCCCGCCACCTGCCCTGGTTCCTCGTGTTCCTCCTCGCGGTGCTCGCCTTCGCCGTCACCCAGCAGCCACGGCTGAGCCCTCGAGTCATCGTCGCCGTGATCGTGCTCTTCCTGCTCGGCTTCATCACCCTGCTGGGCTCCTTCCGGCGCTCCCGACTCGGGGTCGCCGGTGCGCAGGGGGAGTCCATGCTGGTCGACCTTCGTGACCGGATCCTCAGCCAGGGGACACTGCCCGAACTGCCGGAGAACTGGCACGCTGAGTCGGCCCTGAGGTCGGCAGGAGGGTCGCCGTTCGCCGGAGACTTCGTCGTGGCCTCACGGGTCGAGGGCGCAGCACGACTCGACCTGGTGGTGGTCGATGTCTCGGGGAAGGGGGAGGATGCCGGAACCCGCGCGCTCCTGCTCTCCGGTGCCTTCGGGGGGCTCCTCGGGGCGCTGACGGCCAGCGAGTTCCTCCCTGCGGCCAACGAATACCTGTTGCGCCAGGACTGGGACGAGGGGTTCGCCACGGCCATCCACCTGACCGTGGACCTCGAGACCGGGGACTTCAGCGTCTTCTCGGCGGGGCATCCACCCGCCGTACAGTTGCTCGCGGGATCCGGCCGCTGGATCGTGCACGAGTCCAGTGGGCCGATCCTGGGCCTCATGTCGGACGCCGAGTTCGTCGTCGTCCACGGGCATCTCGGCCCCGGGGACGCGGTGCTGCTCTACACCGACGGCCTCGTCGAGACACCCACGCGGGACATCAGCCTGGGCATCGACAAGCTGCAGGGCCGCGGCGAGCGGCTGCTGCGCCACGGGTTCGACGGTGCCGCGCGCCGACTCATCGAGTCGCTGGGCTCACGTCAGGACGACCGGGCCCTGCTGCTCCTGCACCGTCGCTGATCGTCGCTCACGCGGCCGCCCGGATTGGAACGGAAGTTGTCGGATATGGCACCATTGCGCCGCACCCCGAGCAGTTCTCCGGAGCCGTTCTGTGGGCGCATGCGGATGTAGCTCAATGGTAGAGCCTCAGTCTTCCAAACTGATTACGCGGGTTCGATTCCC
>JAKDNC010000666.1 GCA_030452025.1 Nocardioides sp.
CCCGGGCGAACACATTGCTGCTCGACAACGCACTGGCGACCATGGGCGCCGGTCTCCCCTCAGCCATCGGAGCCAAACTGACCTACCCCGAGCGTCGGGTCATGGCCGTGGTCGGCGATGGCGGGTTCATGATGAACAGCCAGGAGATGGAGACCGCGGTGCGCCTGGGGCTCGACCTCGTCGTGCTCATCCTCGAAGACTATGCCTACGGCATGATCCGCTGGAAGCAGGCCGTGGACGGGATGGAAGACTACGGTCTGACGTTCGGAAACCCGGACTTCGTCAAGTACGCCGAATCCTACGGGGCCACCGGGCACCGCCTCAGCGATGTCAGCGAGATGCACGATGTGCTTGAGTCCGCGCTCAGCGCCGGCGGTGTCCACGTCGTTGTCGCACCGGTGGACTATTCGGAGAACAAACGCGTCCTCATCGACGAGTTGGGTGAGCACGCGGCTGCGGAGCTGGACAATCAGTAGAAGCGAGGCAACAGCAGGGCAGGGCGCAGGGCCTTCCGGGCGTCAGTGCCCAGTTGACCTGGCTGCCTGATTTGCCGCTTTGGCCGCAAGGCCGGCGCAGACGAGGATGAGCGCCCAGCCGAGCAAGGACAGTACGTTGCCTGTCGCCGTGGCGCCCGAGAGTTCGACGCATAGCAGTGCCACGGCGTGTCCGGTACTGATGATGGCCATGGCCCAAAGGTAGGGCGCGCCTGCTCGGTGCCCGGCTTCCCATGCGGCATCGGATGCCAGCGTGTGCCGCGTCCGAATACCTATCGCAGAATTTCTACCGATCACTTTTCTGCGTTGAGCAAAGATGAGGAAAACGCTGATTGCCGTAATGACCAGGTAGCCGGCCATCGGTGGGTAGAACATCGGTACTCCTCACTCGACGCTGATGCCGAGTTCGCTGGCGAAGAGTTCAGCGAAGAGCATCAGCTGCATCTCATCGATGGTGGTCCCGCGCAGCGAGTGAACGCCGGAGATCTTGTGTGGTTGCAGACCTCGCAGATCCACATTGCCCAGGGTCGCACCTTCACACTGCAGAACCCCGACACTCGAGCCCGGGAAGGAGACACGGTTGGCCTTGGCCCGGTCGAGATCGATTTCGTCGATTGTGCAGTCGCGAAACTCGACGTCGGTGAGTTTGGCTGCGCGCAGGTTGAGGTAAGAGATCCGACAGTTAGCCACGACGACCTTCTCCCACACGCTGTCATGAGCCACGCCTGCACCGATCCGTGTGCCCGAGATCTCGGTGTGGATGAGACTCCCCCGCGGCATCGTCAAAGTATCGGCTCGACAGTCCTCGATCTTGCTGCCGGAAAATCGTGCTCCGGTGAGGTTCACGGGCGACTCGGCGGCACCGAAATTCAATCTGGTCAACGAGCAGTCCAGGTACGTGGCCTGGGTGGAATCCACCTCGGCGAGGTCGAGTCCGCTGAACTCCATGCCCTCAAGGAACTCCTCGGGATCGATATCGCCGAGCTAGCCCTGAGCCAGTTGTCCCAGTTTGATCTTCGGTGCGCGCGGAGCTTCAGTCGTCATAGGCTCACCGTATCGGGTGGGCGGGACACGTACATATTGACGTCACTGCGTCGACTATTTGACGACGAAGTTGCTCAGCCCTGCCGCCCTGAGAATGAACGGAGCGATGGACATCAGCACCAGGATCGATGCAATGATCCAGAGCCACGTCATCTTGCGCCGCTCGTGCCTGAGACTGGTCGACAGAGCGAACAGCGGACTCAATAGCGGCAGACCGTAGAACACCGGAGTGAGAACGAATGCAAGAGTCAGAAAGCCGATGAACTTCCACTCTGTCTTCGAGAAGATTCCCTCGCGTTGCTGGGTAGCCATGTATTGCGCAACTCTCTGTCTTTAATGGGTGGATCGACCGCATGCCGGTAGACGGCGCAGCTGCTGCAGAGACCTCCACCACGAAGGTGGGCTAAGTCGACGACGCACCGGCAGGCAAAGGCGGTACGAAGGCGAATCGTCTCTTTGCGCGAAAGTAACGAATAAAGTCCCCGAAGATCATCGCTGGCATCGTCGCAGTGACCAGCAGGCGCGATACCGAGGGCGAAGAACCGGTACCGAAGTTGATGGCCCAGAACAGCGCGGCGACCGCGATGCATATCAGGACAGAGTTCAGCACATCACGCACGCACCTCGCGTACAACTCCGACGGCGACAGCGGCCGAACTTTCGTGCCAGGCATTGCTTCGCTCCGTCCTGCGTCTCACCTACGAATGAACAGGTGCCTTGCTGTTTACGCTAGCAGACGACGCTCTGATCTGGAACTAGTGCGAGAAAAGCGGGATGCTCACAGTCGAAGCGCGCT
>JAKDNC010000667.1 GCA_030452025.1 Nocardioides sp.
ATGACGTCGCGGATGCGGGGGTCGCCCGCCCACTCGTGCTCGGCCCGGTCACCGCGCAGGTCCCCGCGACCGCGCTGCGTGGTCACAGGGACGCGGTCCTGCACTGCGACACCGACGCCGCCTCGCTGCTGCCCGAGGTCGCATGATCACTCCCGGGCTCGTGGACCTCCAGGTCAACGGGTTCGCCGGGCATGATGTCAATGCCGACGACGTCACCGTCGACACCCTCGCATCGCTCACCCACGCCCTGTGGGGGCGGGGCGTGACCACCTACCTGCCCACCGTGATCACCGCGAGCGAGGAGAAGATCCTCCACGTGCTCTCGGTGATCGCCGCGGCCCGCCGCAGTGACCCGCTGCTCGCCCACTCGATCGCAGGCATCCACGTGGAAGGCCCGTCGCTCGCCGTGGAGGACGGTCCGCGCGGCGCCCATGACCGCGACCACCTGCGCGATCCCGATATCGCAGAGCTTGACCGTTGGCAGCTTGCGGCCGATGGGGCGGTGCGCCTGGTCACCACCGCTCCCGAGCGTCCCGGCGCCGCACAGTACATCGCCGCCGCCACCGCCCGCGGGGTGCGCGTCTCACTCGGGCACTGCGCCCCGTCCCCGGCGGAGGTGCGCGCCGCCGTCGCCGCCGGTGCGACGCTGTCCACCCACCTCGGCAACGGCACCGCGAGCATGCTGCCGCGCCACCCCAACCACCTGTGGACGCAGCTCGCCGAGGACCGCCTGATCGCGATGCTCATTGCCGACGGCCACCACCTGCCCGCCGAGACCCTCACCGTGATGATCCGTGCCAAGGGGCCGGAACGCTGCGTGCTCACCAGTGACTCGGCCGCACTGGCCGGGATGCCGTCGGGCCGCTACCGCACCCCGGTCGGCGGCGACGTGGAGGTCGCGCCCGACGGACGGCTGAGCCTCGCCGGGACCGGGTACCTCGCCGGCTCCGGCTCCGACCTGCGCAGCTGCCTGGACTGGGCCCGTTCGGCGCTGCCGTTCGCGCCCGCGCAACTGCTGGACATGGCGAGCCGCATCCCCGCCTCCCTGCTGGGCCTCGAGGAGCGGACCGCCGAGGGCGGGGACACCGTTTTGCTCGAGGAGGGTCTGGTGGTTGAGGCTCGCGTCGCCGGGATGCCCATCCATCGTGCTTGAGGCGCCGGACCGGGCCTCACGGAGAAGCTGGCACCAGGCGGGGGCACTCTGCGCGGGAGGAAGCTGTGGGAGTAATGAGCCTCGTCCCCTCGAGGGGTCAGGAGGGACTGATGCGCGATCAGGTCAATGTGACACCTACCCGCGCATCAGTCCCCCCCCCGTCTTGTGCGCGTGCCGACGAGGGTGTGGGCGAGCGCTGGACCGATGGTCCCGGTGAACTGTCGGCAGGCTTCGATACGCTGACCCCTGTCAGAAATATGCTGAACAGCGGGGGAACGACATGACGACTGCACTCGTCATTGAGGACGACGATGACATCCGCCGACTGCTGGAGGTGGTGCTGGCACAGGCCGGCTACACCGTGACCGCGGCGGCCACCGGCCAGGACGGGCTCACGGCGCTCACCGCGGAGGCACCGGATCTGCTCCTGGTGGACGTCGGCCTGCCGGACATGGAGGGGTACGAGGTGGTGCGCCAGGCCCGAGCGCAGCAGAACGGACACATCGTGATGCTCAGCGCCCGCTCCGAGGAGGCCGATGCCCGGCGCGGGATCGAGGCCGGGGCGGACGAGTACCTCACCAAGCCCTTCCGACCCCGCCGGCTGCGCGAGCAGCTCGCCGAGATCACCGCGCGACCGGTCAGCCCCGCGGAACGGTGACCATGGTGGCCGCGGTGGGGGAGGAGCTCTCCGCGTGCGGGGTCTGCAGCAGGGCGCGGCGCACCGAGACCTCCTTGCGCAGCATGCCCACCGTCTCCTGACCGATCGCGGTGACCGCCGGCAGCTGTGCGCGGCACGCCTCGAGGTCTCCGCCGGCCAGCGCCAGCTCGAGATCCGCGGCCGCCTGCTCGAGCCGGGCCGCACCCACCATCGCCGAGGAGACCCGCACGCTGCCGATCGCGTCGCGGATCGCCGTCCGGTCCTCTGCGGCGATCGCCCGTTCCAGGCGCGAGGAGCGGGTGGGCCACATGATCGCCCACCCGGCCACGAAGTCGATGCCGAGATCCGAGCGACCCTCGAGCTCCGTGGTCAGCTCCTCGAGCTGCTCCAGGCGCATCAGGGGCAGCGCCTCCAGCGCTGCGGACAGCGCCACCGGGAGGAGGCGACGCCCGTCGGCGTTGCGGCGGGTCTTCGCCCAGCCGGTGCGGCCGGTCACCGCCCGCCACGTGGCCCGCACGTAGT
>JAKDNC010000668.1 GCA_030452025.1 Nocardioides sp.
GGCCGTGGCTGCCGGCTCGCCCCCGGATCCCACTCCGACCCCTGACGGCCCCGGACCTGGTGGTCGGCTGCGCGATGAGGCGAACCCCGACCTGGCGACTTGGCTGGCCCGCACCCTGTCCGCCTCCGGCATCGGAAACGGTGTGCCCGCGCCGGCGCAGGTCACAGTCGGGGCCACAGGCCTGGCGATGTCTTTCAGCAAGGAGCCGACCACGGCGCCACCGGCGGGCTGGACTGCGGTCAACGGCCGCGTGTGGGCCGTCGGCGACGACGTGCGCCCGCATGGCGGAGCCCCAGCTCCCATGCCGGGGTTGGTGACCGTCGGGCGGCGCCAGGACGGGAGCCTGCTGCTCATCGACCCGGAAGGAGTGGCGGGCCTGATCTCCGTGGAGGGTTCCGAGGACCTGGCCCGCGGGGTGGCCGTCAGCATGGCTGTCGACACCGCCACGCATCCGTGGGCTGACCAGCGCACCGTGACGTTGGTGGGCTTCGCGGACGGCCTCGCCGCCGCGGGTGACGGCAACATCCGGCAGGCCGACGACCTCACCAGGGTCCTCGAGGGCCTGGAGAACCGTGCCCGCTACCACCGTGGCGCCTGCCGTCAAGCCCAGGTGGACAACGCACGTGAGGCACGCGTGGCCGCGCCCGGTGTCGCGGACTGGTCCTACCAGCTCGTGGTCTGCTCGGGCGTCCCTGCTCAGGGCGACCTTGCGAGACTCGACCAACTGGCCGCAGACGCCCAGGTGGCACTCGGCGTCGTGGTGATCGGACAGGTGCCCTCGGCGAAGATGCGGCTCTGGGCCCAGCCCGACGGCCGGCTCACCTCTCCCCTGCACGGAATCGACGTACAGGCACAGTGTCTGGGTGTGGACGCGGCGCGGTCCTTGGCCGAGCTGTACGAGGCACCGCAGAGCCACGGCGTCAGTCTCGAGGACTGGGCAGCCCGGGTCGCCGCCGAGGCACCACGGGAGGCCGCGACCGCTGCGCCAGTGCAGGTCAGCATCCTCGGACCCGTTGCCGTCGAGGCGCCGGGGGAGGTCGACGAGGAGCGCTCGGCCTTCCTCTCCGAAGCGGTGTGCTTCCTCGCGCTGAACCCGGGGGGCGTGCACGTCAACAGGCTGACAGGCGCGCTGTGGCCGCGTGGTGTCGAGGCTGACGTCCGCGACCAGGCCCTGCGGCAGCTCGGCCAGTGGCTCGGCGCCGCGGACGGGGAGTCGATCCTGCGTGAGCAGGCGGGCGTATGGAGTCTGCTCCCGGGTGCGTTCGCCCTCGACTGGGACGAGTTCCGCGCCGACGTCAACGCCGCTGCAGCCTCGGGTGCCCCCCGTGAGCAGTTGCTACGTCGCGCCCTCAGCCGTGTCGAGGGACTGCCGTTCGCCGACGTGCCGGCCGGCCGATATTCCTGGCTGGAGACCACCGCCACAGAGGCCAACATCCTGCTGGCGCTCGGGCTCGTCACGCGCGCCGTGGCCGACTCCGCCGTCGAACGAGAGGACGCCTCGACGGCCCGCGCCGCATTGGTCCGTACGCTCGAACTCCTTCCCGCCAACCAGGAGCTGTGGCGCGCCAGGTTGCGTCTGGAGGCGCGGTTCGCCACGCGTGACGTCACCGCGCTCGTCACTGACGCGATGTATGTGGCCCTGGCAGCACACGCCGGACCGGTTGGGGCCACGGGGGAGACCGAAGCCTTGGTGTCAGAGCTGCTTCCCGGCTACCAGAGGAAGGTCGCGATGGCAGCCAACCACTGAGATCGAGTGCAGGGAGAAGACCTTGCCTCTTGACACTTCAGATTCTTCGGTGTCATACGTATGCTGGCGGCGTTCATGCCGTCTAACGGAAAGGTTCGAACACCATGAGTGGACAGTTTTGGGGAAACGAAGAGCTCGGGTCGCTGAGCCAGGCTGCCAAGAGCGGGCATGGCACGGCGGGGGACGAGGGCACGAACGCCCGGTCCAAGCACCAGTCCCGCACCGAGGGCACCGAGGGGCTCAACGTCGGCCCCGCGGGCAACGCGCAGCGGGCGGCCCACAGCGGTCTTGCTTCTGCCACGCAGGCTCAGGCGAACGAGGTCAGCCGCTACGGCGGCAGCATCAGCCAAGGTGAGCGCGTTCAGGGGCAGACGACGGAGGAGACCTCCTCGATCCACAGTGCCTCGGCATCCGACACTTCTGCGCAGAACAGCGCACTCAAGCGGCCGATCAGCAGCTGATCCGGCCGATCAGTCATTCGACACGAGGGGATTGAGAACCTATGAGCAGGATTCGTTACGACGCGAGCGCCAGCCAGGACCTGATGGGCGGCGGCAAGGAGCTCTCCGGCACGGCGCA
>JAKDNC010000669.1 GCA_030452025.1 Nocardioides sp.
GATCATAATTGGCCCGATTTTCGAACTCTTGATTCCAACCTACTTGTGAGGCGTGTGCACGTGTCTGTCCCCACCGGCGAGGGTGTCACCAACCCTTCGATCGACGATCTGCTCACCAAGACTGACTCGAAGTACAAGCTGGTCCTCTACAGTGCCAAGCGGGCCCGGCAGATCAACGCCTACTACTCCCAGCTCGGAGAGGGCCTGCTCGAGTACGTCGGCCCGCTCGTCGACACCCATGTCCAGGAGAAGCCGCTGTCGATCGCGCTGCGCGAGATCAACGAGGATCTGCTGACCTGCGAGGACGTCGACCCGGCCGAGCTCGCCGCCGAGGAAGCCGCCAAGAAGGCCGCCGCCGCAGCGGAGCCCGACTTCAGCGTTTCCGAGTAGTTCCCAACGATCGGTGCCGGCGATGAGCAGTTCCGTTCCCGGACCCTCCGACCACCGGGCCGACCACCGGGCCGACCACCGGGCCGACCACCGGGCCGCTTCCCGCGAGGGGGAGCGGCCGCGTGTGGTTCTGGGTGTCAGCGGCGGCATCGCGGCGTACAAGTCGTGTGAGCTGCTGCGGCGTCTCTCCGAGTCCGGCCACGACGTCACGGTCGTACCGACCGAAGCGGCGCTGGAGTTCGTCGGCGCGCCCACCTGGGCCGCCCTGTCCGGCACACCGGTCGCTACCGATGTCTGGACCGGTGTGCACGCCGTGCCCCACGTCGCGATCGGCCAGCAGGCGGACCTGGTCATCGTCGCGCCCGCGACCGCCGACCTGATGGCCAAGGCCGCCCACGGGCTGGCCGACGATCTGCTCACCAACACCCTGCTCACCGCGCGCTGCCCGGTGCTCTTCGCCCCCGCGATGCACACCGAGATGTGGGAACACCCCGCCACCGTGGCCAACGTGGCGACCCTGCGCTCGCGCGGTGCCGTGGTCATCGAGCCCGCCGAGGGGCGCTTGACCGGCGCCGACACGGGCAAGGGACGTCTGCCGGACCCCTCGGAGCTCTTCGAGTTCGCCCGCGACGTCCTGACCCGCGGCGTGAGCTCACCCGATCTGGCCGGACGCCACGTCGTCGTCTCCGCCGGTGGCACCCGCGAGCACCTCGACCCGGTGCGTTTCCTCGGCAACTCCTCCACGGGGTTGCAGGGCTATGCGCTGGCCAGGGCCGCCGCAGCACGCGGCGCCGAGGTCACCCTGGTTGCGGCGAACACGGCACTGCCCGACCCGGCCGGGGTCAAGGTGGTCCGGGTGCGGACGACCGCAGAGTTGCGCGATGAGATCGTCTCTGCGTCGGTCAGCGCGGACACCGTCGTGATGGCGGCTGCCCCGGCAGACTTCCGGCCGGAGGCGACCACCGAGGCCAAGATCAAGAAGACCTCCGACGGTGCGGTTCCCGAGCTGAAGCTGGTCCAGAATCCCGACATCCTCGCCGAGATCTCTCACGAACGGTCCCGCGAGGGGCAGGTCATCGTGGGCTTCGCCGCGGAGACCGGCGATGCGACCGGGTCGGTCCTCGACCTGGCCCGCGCAAAACTGGCGCGCAAGGGCTGCGACCTGCTGGTCGTCAATGACGTGAGCGGTGGCGCTGTGTTCGGCAGCCCCGACAACAAGGCGGTCCTCCTCGACGTGGACGGGGGTGCGGTCGACGTGCCACACGGCACCAAGGCTGCGCTTGCCCACGCGATATGGGATCGTGTCACCCGACTGCTCGATGAGACACCGGCCGGGTCGGATCGCCAGTGATCTATCGTTGATCGACCACACCAACAAACAGGAGTGAGTAGCACTGTGCCTGGACGACTTTTCACGTCGGAGTCCGTGACCGAGGGTCACCCCGACAAGATCGCTGACCAGATCAGCGACACGGTCCTCGACTACCTCCTCGAGCACGACCCCGCCAGCCGCGTCGCTGTTGAGACGCTGCTGACCACGGGCCTTGTGGTCGTGGCGGGCGAAGTCCGTACCGACGCCTATGCGCCGGTCGCCGACCTGGTCCGCGCCAAGATCCTCGAGATTGGCTACGACGACTCCGACAAGGGCTTCGACGGCAGGACCTGTGGTGTGCAGGTCGCCATCGGAGCCCAGTCCCAGGACATTGCCCAGGGCGTCGACGACGGGCACGAGTCGCGCATCGGTTCCTCCGGCGACGAGCTCGACAAGCAGGGTGCCGGCGACCAGGGCCTGATGTTCGGTTACGCCTGCGACGACACCCCCGAGCTGATGCCGCTGCCGATCATGATCGCTCAGCGCCTCTCGCAGAAGCTCTCGGAGATCCGCAAGGACGGCACGCTGGACTACCTCCGTCCTGACGGCAAGACGCAGGTCA
>JAKDNC010000670.1 GCA_030452025.1 Nocardioides sp.
GACGTGTGGGCAGGACGGACGGTGACTACAACAGCCCCCGGGCAAGGCCGATGAGGCGATCGAGGACGTGTCCACCACCGGTGTGCAGACCGTTGTGAAGATACTCGTTGGTCAGCCAGGGCCGCATCGATGGCAGCAGGTCGACAGTCTCCTCGGAGAGCTGACGGTCCACGAAGGGATCGTCGTAGTAGATGATGGCCGAGCATGGCACGTCGACATTCGCGAGGACGTCCGGGTCGTAGAGCCTTGGCCATGGGTGCTCGGCGAGAATCGAGACCACTGCCCGGTAGGGACGCAGGCCAGCGACGTCTTCGAAGTGCCACGGGTAGATGTGCTCTGCGGTGAGCAACTGCGAGTCACCGCGGAAGTCGTGGGGCTCGACACGTCCGGCGGACCAACTCGTCTTGCCGCCGTCGGCGTAGCTGGACTCGTGGATCACCGCGTACAGAGGATTGCGCGCCTTGAAGGGCAGCATCGAAGCCACATCGTGAACAAAGGCGGGTGTTGTCGGGTCGCGCTCGAGGAGGAAATGGATCTGCTCTGCCCCGCCGTCCATGCCCAGTTGATGCCCAACGGTGCGCATGAGTCGCCCGGTGATCGGCTCCCCATCCGGCCCGCGCACCTCGCCAGCGTCGCAGCTGGCAAGCAGCCGAGTCAGCCGTTCGCGGTCGTTCGGGAACCGTCGATGGTAGAGATGATTGAGTCGGCGCGTCCGTTGGAAGGTTGCCGAGTAGACGTCATCCACGGGGCGCCCCACCGGTGGCAGCCCTCCGGTGAAGAAGACTTCTCGCAAACTGTCGGGTGCTGCGCACAGGTAGTGCAGCGAGCAAAACCCGCCGAACGACTGACCGAGGAGGCTCCAGGTCTTTGCACCCAGATGCTCCCGGAGGCACTCGGCGTCCTGAACGATCGCGTCCGCGCGAAAGTGGCTGAGCCACTCCGCGTCCGCGGCGGGGTCGTGTCCGGGTTCCCCGTACGGCGTCGAGAGCCCGGTGCCTCGTTGGTCGAGCATGATCACTCGGTAGTCCATGAGCGCTCGTGCGAGCCACGCAGGCGCGCTGAGCATCCCAGCTGGCCGGGGAGCCTCCTGACCCGGTCCGCCCTGCAGGAAGACCAGGAACGGACGATGACGGCCATCCGGGGCTGCGATCTCCCGGGCAAAGATCTCGATGGTCTCGCCGTTGTCGTCGTGATGGTCGAGGGGCACCTGGAGCCGGTGGTTGGTGAGGACCGCCCCCGCGATCATCTCCGACTGCCTCACCTGTCGGACGCTACGGCGCACCGGCAGAAGTGGTCAAGGCCCCATGGGGCCCGGCAGACCCCTCAGAGTTTCGACTGGACCCCCGCAAGGAGCTGCTTTGCCATCACGACCCGCTGCACCTGGTTGGTTCCCTCGTAGATCTGGGTGGTCTTGGGACCACGGGACACACAGCACCGCTGACCTGCGCCGATACCTCGGCGTAGACACACAGCCGTCACACAAGCCACGCCGGCGTGTGCCAGATCATGCTGCTCAGTGCCGTGCGCGACTGCGCAGATCCACGGGCACCGGACCGGTCCTGTCCATGACATTCACTTACGGCTTCGCGCCCGTCGAGAAGATACTCACCCCGACCACCCTGGCCGAGATGCTGGAGATCAGCGAGCGGCACCTGACCGACCTGCGTCACGAGGACATGACGTTCCCCGCGCCGGTCATGCTTGGCACGCTCCCCCGCTGGAGTCCGGCAGTGATTCGCCGCTGGATGGACCGCGCCACGGCTCCGTATTGCAGCTGCGCCGACGCGGCACAGGCTCCTTCTTCTTCCCCCGCCGTTGCCGTCAGCACCAAGACCGCAAAGAAGACCAAGGGGGCCCCGCGTGTCCACTGAGCCCAAGACCAAGCGCCGCGACAACGACCCCGTACGCGTCTACCCCGACGGACGGCTCTGGTACTGGACCGGCGGCAGCCCCGGCACGGGCGAACGCGTCCCCGAGCGGTGCGGGACCCTCGCCAAGGCCGAGGCACGAGCGGCAGAGCTGCGCACCCTCCTGGCCCGCGCCCACGGTCTCGGACCGCAAGCATCCTCGACGCTCGACCAGGCCATGCAGGACATGCTCGCCGCGATGCGCACCGCCAGTGAACCCGAGGGCAGCATCCGCCAGTACAAGTCCAACTGGAATACCTGGGTCCCTGCCGAGATCGGCGCCAAGGTTCGCTGCCTGGACGTCGACATCCGGCACTGGGCCGCCATCTTCGACCGCGCCAACGCCGAGGGCGCCACCGAACCCACGATCAAGAACATCGCGCGGACGCTTGGCGTGCTCATGGAGTGGGCGGTCG